>CAYYGB010000008.1:0-14039 GCA_964471285.1 uncultured Candidatus Thioglobus sp. | reverse complement strand
TGAAAGTTACTGCATTAATATTAAGGGTGACATCTTGCATGTAAACAAAGAACTTGAGCAGCGCGCTTATGACTGATGTAAAAACTACCAAGAATAAAATGTGTCTAAAATCAATCTTACTTAGTTTGGAGAAATTACTAACATGAGTTTGATTCATAAAGCACATAGCCACAATCGGTGCGACTGCACCAGCACAAGAGGATAGCGCCCCAAGGAGTAGATTGTCACCCCAAGAATTCATCAAAACAATGCCCGATACAACACAAGCAGCCATTATTCCTGGAAATACTCGATAACCAAAAACTAGGTACATTAATATTTTTGCGCCTAATGGCAAATACATATATGAACCTACTTCAAGCTCAAACGAGCCGAACCAGATCATAATGTACGCCATGGAAAAAACACTCACAAAGGCTATGGCGTTTTCCAGTAGGTAATTTTGAAATTTTTCAGTCATAATAGTATGTGACTACTACACTTAAGAGTGAGTTATTTCAAATTGCTGATCAACCGTCATTGTCTAGTACTACTTATTGTAGGTTAGAATCATTGAGCGCTTATCAAGGCTAGATTGCGTTGCAGCGATGATCTCTTTACTTAATAAAACACCTACTGCTCTTTTAATCGTAGACAGTGAGTATTTATAGAAATATTCATCTTTGGTAATTCTTGTAATGTTGGCATCTTTAGAATGCATCACGAATTCAAGAACTGATTTTTCTACTTCTGATAACTTGTCAAAACCCATTTCACGTTCGTATGTCGCTAGTGAGCGTCTTAATTCAAATAATTTTTCTAGTGCTTTCATATTATCCTCTCCCCAGGGGGATCTCGTTTTTATTTACAAAGTACATTATAGCCTATTAATAACCAACCATTATAGTATGTTATTATAAATAAATCATTATCTTAATAGTTCTTATACAAAAAGGGCGTCACCGTAATTATCTTGGTAAAGCTTCTCGATATCTGCCAAAGTAAAGGTGTGATTTTGTGTACCTAGGTGTGCAATTTTGATAGCACCTAACAATCCTGCTAGCTGGCCTGTGGCTTTCCAGCTCATGTCATTCATGATGCCGAACAACAATCCCGCTCGATAAGCATCGCCACAACCCGTTGGATCTTGAGTTGAGGCCGCTTTAGCCGGTGAGATTTGTATCACATCACCTTGTGTGTGAATTTCAGAACCTTTGCCACCTTTGGTAATGATCAATGCCGTCACTTTTGAGGCAATGGCTGATAAATCAAGACCAGTTTTATCTTGCAGCATTTGCGATTCATAATCATTAACGGCTACATACGTTGCCTGCTCAATAAAAGTAATTAACTCCTCGCCAGAAAACATTGGCATGCCTTGGCCTGGATCAAAAATAAAAGCGATATCAGCATCTGCAAATTGTTTGGCGTGCTCAATCATACCGTCACGTCCATCTGGAGAAACGATACCGATATCCGCAACACTGACATCACTGACTTTGTTTTCATGAGAATTGCTCATTGCACCTGGATGAAAAGCTGTAATTTGATTATCATCCATATCTGTGGTGATAAACGCTTGGCCAGTGTAGCTATCTTTGATGACTTTCATGTGCGTGGTGTTCATATGGTGTCTTTCCATCCACTGCATATAAGGCGTGAAATCTTCACCCACCGTTGCCATTGGAATTGAATTTGCACCTAGTAAATGTAAGTTATAAGCAATATTGCCACCACAACCACCAAACTCTTTACGCATGGTAGGTACTAAAAATGACACATTTAACATGTGTACCTTGTCTGGCAAGATGTGGTTTTTAAACTGATCCTGAAAAACCATGATTGAGTCAAAGGCGTAAGAGCCACAAATTAATGCTGTTTTTTCCATTTCTTTCTCCTAAATTTATAATACGGGCCTTGGCCCCTGTTTAATTATCTTAATTCTTCTGGTACTGGAAAATGTACATTTTCCTTTGCACCACTAACTTCTTGCAATTCATTTGCCCCATGATCATACAAATAGTTAACCACTTCTTGTACTAACACTTCTGGTGCAGAGGCACCGGCTGTTACGCCCACAATATTAGCATCTTTTATCCAGTCACTTTTTATTTCATCAGCACCGTCAATTAAATAAGCCGGGAGCTTCATTTTTTCGGCGATCTCACGCAAGCGGTTTGAATTTGAAGAATTTCTAGACCCAAGCACCAAAAGTACATCAGCAGATTGCATAAGTGTTTTAACTGCATCTTGCCTATTTTGAGTAGCATAACAAATATCGTCTTTCTTGGGAGATCGAATATGTGGGAATTTATCTTTTAAGTGATTAACAATATGCTGAGTGTCATCAACAGACAAGGTTGTTTGTGTTGTGTAGGAAATGTCGCTATTTTTATCAATGGCTAGCTGTTCAACATCTGCTGCACTTTCAACCAAAACCACTTGCTGGCCTTCACTTGATTGACCTAAAGTACCCTCAACTTCTGGATGGCCTTTATGGCCAATTAAAATAACCTGATGATTTTGTCTTTGCTTACGCGCTACTTCTTTGTGCACTTTAGTAACCAAGGGGCAAGTGGCGTCATAAATAGTGGCGTTAATATCATCAGCCTGCGTGCGCACCAATTGAGACACGCCGTGTGCGCTGAAAATAACTACTTGTTGGTCAGGCACTTCGTTAATTTCTTTAACAAAAATAGCACCCTTAGCTTTCAGATTATTCACCACAAATTTGTTATGAACAACTTCGTTACGTACGTAAACCGGTTTGCCATGAAGGCTAAGAGCTCGTTCTACGATTTCAATGGCTCGATCTACACCTGCGCAGAATCCACGAGGATTTGCTAATAGAATTTTCACGAAGTTATATCAAGAATTTTGACTTGGAATGACACATCAGCACCCGCCAGTGGATGGTTAAAATTGACTCGAACTTGCTCGTCTTCAATTTGGTCAATACAGCCAACATAGGCATCACCCGCAGGCGTTTGAAACTCAACTGCAGCGTCTAATTCAAATTTAAAATCTGGCGGAAAATCATCGCGGGGCATCAGTTGGAAAGCTTCATCATAAGAATCGCCAAAGGCTTCAGAAGCGCCCAACAAAAAGGTTTTTAACTCGCCTAATTCGGAGTCAAGTACGCATTTTTCTAAACAAGGATCTAGTTGGCCGTCGCCCATTTCAAACACCAAAGGCTCGTCCCAGGCTTCGTCTACCAAGGCGCCATTTGAATGACTGAGCTTGAAATGAATCGTGTAGTTAGCCATTATTAAAGGTCATGGCACTTAATAGTGTGTGCACCTGTTGGCGCAATTCATGGCGGTGAACAATTAAATCAATAGCGCCTTTTTCCAGTAAAAACTCACTACGCTGAAAACCTTCAGGCAATTCTTCACGTACAGTTTGCTCTACCACTCTAGGGCCGGCAAAACCGATTAAAGCATTTGGCTCAGCGATATGAACATCGCCCAACATAGCAAAACTAGCAGAAACACCGCCCATGGTTGGGTCAGTCAAGATGGAAATAAAAGGAACTTTTTGGTTGCTTAACAACTTAACCATTAGAGAAGTTTTACTCATTTGCATGAGTGAAAACAAACCTTCTTGCATTCGTGCACCACCCGATGCAGAAAAACAAATCAAAGGCGCTTTGGTTTTAATACTTTCTTGAGCAGCTCGGACAAATTTCTCGCCCACCACTGAACCCATTGAACCGCCCATAAACTTAAACTCGAATGCGGCTACGATAACAGGCAGGCCATTTAAAGTGCCTTTTTTTACTACTAATGCATCTTTCTCATTAGTGTCTTTCTGTGCTTGTAAATAACGATCTTTATATCTTTTTTGGTCTTTAAACTTTAGCGGATCTACAGCTACTAAGTTTGGTGCAATTTCTTCTTGACCTTCTTTGTCCAAAAAGCTATCAATGCGAACTCTAGCTGAGATGCGCATATGGTAATCACATTTTGGGCAAACATAAGACGCCTCTTGCAACTCCTCAGTATAAATAGTTGAGTCACATTTTGGGCATTTGCTCCACAACCCTTCAGGAATGTTCTTTTTAACAACATTAGTGATTGAGGGTAAGATTTTTTCTAGCCAGCTCATGTCTAAGTCCTTGTTTTAATTATTTAATTGCAGAAGAAATTTCATTTGCTAAATTTCCAACGCTTTCTAACATTTTAGTCTTATCGTCAGCATATTTCTCAACAAATGCAACCAATGCTGATCCGACAATAACAGCGTCAGCATTATCAGAAATGGCTTTGGCAGTTTGTGCGTCTTTAATACCAAAACCCACGCCGACCGGTAAATCAATATAGCGTCTAATTCTAGATAGATTCTGTTTAACAGCATCAATATCAAGATGGCCCGCACCCGTTACACCTTTAAGTGAAACAAAGTAAATAAAGCCAGAGGCTACGGTTGATAAAAACTTAATGCGTTCGTCGGTTGTCGTTGGTGCTACTAAAAAGATTAAATCAACCTCTTTAGCATCAAGGCTTTGTTTAAGATCATGCGCTTCTTCTGGTGGCATGTCTACTACCAACAAACCATCTACGCCGCTTTGACTTGCGTCAGCAGCAAAAGCTTGGTAACCATAAACTTCAATCGGATTAAGATAACCCATTAGTACGATAGCCGTAGTGTTATTAACTGCTCTAAATCTTTGCACTAAAGCTAGGACATCTTTTAAGCCAACACCCGCCTCAACTGAGCGCTGATGAGCTTTTGCGATCATAGGGCCATCTGCCATTGGATCAGAAAATGGCACGCCTAACTCAATAACATCTGCACCATTATCAACCAAAGTTAACATTAGCTCATAGGTGTTATCCAGGCCACTATCACCCGCGGTAATGAATGGAATAAAGGCTTTATGCTCTTTAGGTAGGTCTGCAAATACTTGGGATAATCTCGACATAATTATTTTGCGCTGAACTCGTGAACACTATCAACAAGCACAGCCATATTTTCAGGATCAACATCAGGCGTAATGCCATGACCAAGATTAAAGATGTGCCCAGTATCGCCCTTAAACTGGCTTAACACTTTCTTAACTTCTGCTCTAATAATTTCAGGGGTGGCGTACATCACAGCGGGATCTAAATTGCCCTGGATGGCTACCTTGTCGCCAATTTTGCTCTGTACTTCGCTGAGCTCTACCGTCCAGTCGATGCCTACGCCATCACAACCTGTTGCAGCAATTTCATTTAAATGTTTGCCACCGTTTTTACTAAATAAAGTAATCGGAGTATTTGGGTGTTTCGCCTTGACGCCATTCACAATCTTTTGCATATAGCTTAGTGAAAAATCTAGGTAATTTTGTCTTGATAAGACGCCACCCCAAGTATCGAACACCATCAAGCTGTCTGCGCCACTTTGGACCTGCTGGTCTAAATAGGCGATTACACTGTCGGCCAATTTATCTAGCAATAAATGTAGCATTTTGGGCTCGTTGAAAAGCATGGCTTTAGTTTTAGCAAACGTTTTACTACTGCCGCCTTCAATCATGTAAGTTGCCAAAGTCCATGGACTTCCGGTAAATCCGATGAGTGGTGCGCGCGTACCTAAAGCAGATTTAATAGTAGAAACCGCATCAAAAACATAAGTTAAATCGTTGTTAACGTTTGAAGGGATGGCTTCAATATCTGCCAAAGTTTGGATAGGGCGTTCGAATTTTGGCCCTTCTCCATCACTAAAATACAACCCCAAACCCATGGCATCAGGAATAGTAAGAATGTCTGAGAATAAAATAGCTGCGTCTAAATCAAAACGATCCATAGGCTGCATGGTTACTTCACAAGCAAGCTCTGGATTGCGACACAAACTCATAAAGTCGCCCGCTTGTTTTCGCGTTGCGCGATATTCAGGTAAGTAGCGTCCTGCTTGGCGCATCACCCAAATCGGGGTGCGTGTTGTTGGCTTCTTTGCTAGTGCGTTAAGGTAATCAAATGACATAGAATCATGGATAAAAAAAGAATCCCACAATTATAACGATATTTGGCTATATTTCCTATCCAATCGGGCATAAAAAAAGCCACATAAATGTGGCTTTTTCTTTAAATCGGTTCGGTTTATCTTTTGAATGCACCAAAACGTGATTTGAACTTCTCAACACGACCAGCACTATCTGTAACTTTTTGCTTACCTGTGTAAAAAGGATGACAGCTTGAACATACATCTAAATGTAGCTCTTCTTTGCCTATCGTTGAACGAGTATCGAATGTGTTACCGCATGAGCAAACTACTTTAACGGTGTCGTAATTAGGATGAATATCTGTTTTCATGTTTGTAATAAGGTTTAAATCTCAAAAGAGAGCAAATTATATACTATTTGCATCTACGTCGCTTTATTTTTTATCAGTTTGTTTTTATTTATTTCGAAGTCGGGCTGCATTGCCAATGACGATGAGTGAACTAATCGGCATCACAATGGCTGCAAACAGCGGCGTAACCTTTGCCATCATTGCTAATGGCACCATCAATGTGTTGTATAACAATGCGAAAGTAATATTCTGTTTAATGGTTTGACTGGTGCGTTTAGACAAATTAATCATGGCTAAAATTGGCGACAACGTTGATTTTAACAATACTACATCGGCATGATTAACGGACACATCGCTACCAGAACCAATCGCCATACTGGTATCGGCCTGTACCAATGCCGGTGCGTCATTTACCCCATCACCAATCATGAGTACACAATGATGACGTTGCAATTGCTTAATATAATTCGCCTTGTCTTCTGGCAGCGCTTGGGCGACCACATGCTCAATACCTAAATAATCGGCAACCTTTTGAGTCACTACTTGGCTGTCGCCACTCAAAATACTAACTTGTTTGCCCAAACTAAGCAATTGAGCGATTGTGGCTTTTGCATCTTTTTTTATTTGGTCAGATAAAGCAACAAACCCTAGAATCTTATCTTGACTTGAACACCAAATACAGCTTGACCCTTCTAACTCTATTTGTTGAGATTTTTTAAGCATATCAGCATCCACTTGATGATCAATATCTATGAAAGACAATCTGCCTACTTTAATTATTTTTTTATCAATGGTTGCACTAACACCTTGGCCTGGCGTAGATTTAAAGTGTGTTACGCTGAGTAGCTCATCATGGTTTTCATTCACAATAGCTTGTGCCAACGGATGCTCTGAATACTTTTCAATACTCGCCATTAGTTGTATTAAGGCTGTTTTTTCACCCTGATCTTGAGAAGAAGTGCTTACGATCTTTTCAACCTTAAACTCGCCCGAAGTCAGTGTGCCGGTTTTATCAAATACCACCCAATCAACGTTATTTAAAACTTCCAGCGTATCACTATTTTTAATGAGCATTTTTTCTTTAATAGCAGCACCACTCGCTACCGCGATACTCATTGGTGTAGCCAGTCCAAATGCACAAGGGCAAGTAATAATAAGCACACTAGTGGCGCTTAACAAGGCCAAATCAAAGTCTTGCGGATACCAATAAACAAAAGTGGCGAGAGCGAGAAATATCGTCACACCGACAAAATATGGAATGATTTTGTCAATACTACAAACCACAGAGTTTTTGCTATGCTGGGTATTTTCGACCAAACTAACAATTTTGCCCAAAACTGATTGCTTAAGCGTTTTGGTGACTGAAATCTCCAGCGCTCCCTGGCCATTAACCGAGCCGGCAAAAACCTCATCACCTGTTGTTTTTATCACCGGCCTAGACTCGCCACTGAGTAAAGATTCATCTGCATCACTCTCACCTGAAAGTACACACCCATCCACTGGAATACGCTCACCTGGTCTAATCAACACCTGATCATTAATGTTAATCGCGCCTACTGGGGTGATGATTTCATCCTTGCCTTTAATCACCAAGGCTACTTTGGGTTGTAGTTGTTGCAAAGAGCTAGAGGCTGAAATAGAAGATTTTTTGGCCGAACTTTCTAAATAGCGTCCAATCAAAATAACAAAAATAAAATTCACTACCGTATCAAAGTACACCTCACCTTTAACAGAGTAGCCGAGCAGAACGTAAACAGAATAAAAATAGGTGGTGAGGGCGCCAATACTAATCGGTACATCCATGTTTATCAAACCATTTCTAAGCCCACTATAAGCACTTTTTAGAAATCCAAAACCAGAATAGAATAAGGTGGGTGTTGCCAAAGCAAACCCTAGCCACTGGAAATATTGATAATACTTGCCCTCACTGGCCCCGGTGTACATAGCGATTGAAATCCACAATAAGTTCATCATTGTAAAAGCAGCAAATCCAATCTTGTAAAGCATGGCCTTATTAGCCTTATTAGCAATTTGCTCGGCTATATTTTGCTCATAAGGCATGGCGCTATAACCCAAATCTGCCAAACGTTGCATGATTTTAGACAGTTGTATTTCGCTTTCATTCCAGCTTAGGCGAATGCGTTTATTGGTTAAATTTGCGCGAACCCAATTCACCCCTTCTAATGATCCAATTGCTCTTTCTATTAACCATACGCAAGCAGCACAATGAATCGTGTCGCTAATTAAGGTAATAATTTTTTCACCAGATGGCGCTGACTCTAAAAAAGGCTGTTGGAATACCTGCGCATCATAAAACTCAAGCGGATACTCAAGTGCCACTGCTGGCAAAACTGAACTAGTTTGTTGGTCATAAAAAGCACTAAATCCACCTTGATGAATCGTTTGGCAAACACTCGCACACCCAACACAGCAAAAATCCTGGGGAGTGTTATCAATATTTGACTGAATGCGATTACGACTGGTAACTTCCAATCCGCAGTGAAAACAAGAGTTGCTCATAGAGGCTAATTTTATTGTATTTAAAGGCTTATGCGTTTACAATATGAGCCAAATTAAAACGATTTTTCCTTATGAAGCGCATTCTACTATTAATCTTGCTACCTCTGCTCAGCACACCTAGTTTTGCTGGCGAACAAATTCAACTATATAAGCAATATGTCGTTGGCATGCCCAAAGTTTTTTTACAAAAGGCTCACACCTTAGAAGACTGCTCTGCCAGATATGAACAAGGCACCTTATGCTTAAAAAACCATTCTTTGGCAGGAGAAGAGGCCGAGTTGGCATTTCGCTTTCTTAATGATCGCTTAGTTTCTGCCGTATTAATGCTGCCTCTGAGCGATGTTAGTAAAGTTAAAAAAATGTTTCACGTGCTAAAGACACAATTTGACTTAGTTTTAATTGAAGATGGTAAAGAAAAATTTGACATATTAGAGGTAAGTGCCAATACCTTTAACAAAGATGAATTTACCAAAATGATTGCAGATTTTGAGAATGAAGCTTATCAAAATTACAATATTAAATACACCTTCATCAGTAAAGAAGAGTTTTCAGCTCAATCTAGAAAGTCTCATAATTTCTCCGATATTTTTAAAAACGCTCCTATTCAGATGCGCGCTGCTACTTATAGTGTCGGACGTAAAGACGGACAAGTTGTTGCTACCATCAGTTTTATTGTTCCTGGTATTACCGAAAGCTACCTTGACCAAAATCCTATTGTTGAAGACTTTTAAATGAGCAACATTCACACTATTATTCTTGCAGCGGGCAAAGGCACGCGTATGAACTCATCCAAGCCTAAAGTCTTGCAAACACTGTCAGACACAACGCTATTAGGTCATGTCCTTAAACAAGCCAAATTGATCAGTCAACAAGTTCATGTGGTTTATGGTTTTGGTGGCGATCAAGTTAAACAAGCTATTAATGACGACACGATTAACTGGGTTGAACAAACAGAGCAACTAGGTACTGGCCATGCAGTACAACAAGCAACACCGCATATTGAAGATGATTCAATATCGCTGATCCTTTATGGCGACGTACCTCTCATTCAGCGCGCAACACTAGATCAGTTGGTCAACGCCTCTAAAGTATCAGGCATGGCCCTTTTATCAGTTGTCTTAAAAGATCCTATGGGTTACGGGCGCATTATTCGCAATAACAACGCCGTCCAAGCTATTGTTGAGCAAAAAGATGCGAGTGATGAACAGCTTAAAATTTGCGAAGTCAATACCGGCATCATGGCCGTTCAAACCAAATTACTCAAGAAATACTTAGCTGGTCTTAATACCAACAACGCCCAAGGCGAGTTGTACCTAACTGATATTATCGAATCAGCGACGAGCGATCAAAAAACCGTCGCTTCTGTTATTACTGCAGATGAATTCGAGGTGGCTGGCGTTAATGATAAAGCTCAACTAGCGCAACTAGAGCGTATCTTCCAACATCGAAAAGCCGTTCAATACATGCAACTCGGCTTAAGCTTAAAAGATCCGTCACGTTTTGATTGTCGTGGTGATTTAAGCTTTGGACAAGATTGCGAAATTGACTTTAACACCCTGATTGAAGGGGTAGTAACACTAGGGGACAATACAACAATTGCACCAAATTGTTGTATAAAAAACTCCAAAATCGGCGATAACGTTTCTATCTTGGCAAACTCTGTTATTGAGGATGCTGTGATCGGTAATGGCGCTTTAATTGGTCCATTTGCCCGAGTTCGCCCTCAAACCAATATTGGTGAAAATGCCAAAATTGGCAATTTCGTAGAAGTTAAAAAATCTACTGTTGGCAAAGGTTCAAAAATTTCACATCTTAGCTATGTTGGTGATGCCACCATAGGCGCTGATGTTAATATTGGTGCTGGTGTGATTACTTGCAATTATGATGGCGTTAACAAACATCAAACAATTATTCATGATGGTGCATTTATTGGCTCAGACTCACAACTCGTAGCCCCTGTTACCATTGGTAAAAATGCCACGATTGGCGCAGGATCCACCATCACCAAAGCCTCTCCAGAAGATCAGCTAACACTCAGCCGGTCTAAGCAAATCACAATGAAAAGCTGGCAAAAGCCCAGCAAAAAGTAGATGTATTTCTTACCAAGAAACGTCTGGCTACTTTCAGCTGGCTTAGCATTATTCATGTCACTCAGTGTATTTGTGATTTTTTTAGGCGGCATTATTGGCCAAAATTTAGCGCCAATGGATAGCTTGTCAACTTTACCTGTCGCCTTATTAGTGGTTGGCACAGCCAGCGGCATCATTCCTATTAATCGTATTATGTCAACCTTCGGCAGGCGTAAAACCTTTCTGGGTGTTTGCCTCTACACATTGTTAATAATTACATTGGCCATCGTTGCTCTGAATATTCAGTCTTTTTATCTTTTCTGTACTGCTACTTTTTTATTTGGCATCACCACAGCCACCATGAACCAATTTAGATTTGCGGCTATTGAAAGTGTTGATAAAGATCTAAGTGCTACCGCCACATCAGCAGTGCTAATCGGCGGACTAATCTCTGCCTACTTAGGACCTGAAATTGCCATCCTAGGGCAAGATTTATTTGAGATTCAGTTTGTCGGCTCTTTTGCCTTACTCAGCTTATGCTTTGTCTTAGCTTTCGCTTTGCTTTGGTTTTATCAATCAGTTCACGCAACTGCAGCATACACTTCTTCGTCAGGCAGAAGTTTGCGCGATATTGTTAAGCAGCATGTTTTCATCATCGCAATTTCCAGTGCAGCCATCGGCTACGTGGTGATGAGTTTTATCATGACAGCAACACCCATGAGCATGCATGTTATTGATGGATTTTCTCTGGAAAATACCAAGTTTGTGATTCAATCTCACGTGATCGCCATGTTCTTGCCATCTCTATTCACCCCTTTTATTGTTAAGCTTTTGGGCTTAACTAAGATGATGATTGTCGGTGTTTTATTATATTTTATCTGCGTCGCTATCGCTCTCTCTGGCCATGCTTTAGACAACTATTGGCTAGCGCTTATTTTGCTAGGATTAGGTTGGAACTTTTTATTCATTGGTGGCACCAGTTTATTACCCCAATCCTACAACGAGTCTGAAAAATACAAGGCCCAGTCTGTTAATGATTTTGCAATCTTCAGCCTTCAAGCTATTGCTGCACTCTCTTCTGGCTGGTTTGTATTTAACTTCGGCTGGGAAACTGTACTACTCTCTGTTGTACCACTATTAGTGGCTCAGCTGGTGTTATTAGTCTGGTGGCTGAATAAAAAAGATAACATCTAGTCTGATCTTTAGCGGTCCTTATAGGTTTATAACGGGCTTTTTATCGATTTAGTGTGGCCAAATACCCCCTCTTTTTACACTTAAATAAAATCATATTGCGATAAATATAATAGTATCATTTCACTATTATGACTAATCATATCAACAAATCGTATTTATGTTTATTGGCGTTTTAGAATTATTTAAAGTAGGCATTGGGCCATCAAGCTCTCACACAATGGGGCCAATGGTAGCGGCGCATACTTTCGCCAATCTTATGCGTGAACAGTCTGCTCAGAAAAACACTCATGTTCGTTGCACGCTTAAGGATTCTTTGGCCTATACAGGCATTGGCCATTCAACTGATTTAGCCATTATATTAGGGCTGCATGGTTATTTGCCAGAGGATTTAGCTCAGTCAGATGTAGATAGTCTTGTCGATCAATTACGACGTAAAAAAGCCATCTCACTAGAACAAGATTGCAGCGTTGAATTTGACACTGAAAAAGCCATTATTTTTGATACGAAAAATTCACTATCTCAACACCCTAATGGCATGGTTTTTGAGTGGCTAGATGAGTCCGAGCAAGTTATCTTGTCAGAGACTTATTTCTCCATTGGTGGCGGGTTTATCACAACTCTGGAGAATATTCACCAAATAAAGGCTCCTATGCTGAGCCAGTCTAAAGCACAATTTCCCTATGCATTTGACTCTGCTGACGCCATGTTAGTAATGTCTAAAGAAAGTGGGCTATCAATTTCACAAATGAAATATGCCAACGAAGCTCAAAACCTTTCTAAAGAATCTTTAGAAAAAGGCTTGGATATAATTTGGCAATCGATGGAAGTTTGTGTTGAAAAAGGTTTGTTAGGCGAGGGAATATTGCCTGGTGGTTTAGACACACCAAGACGAGCCAAGAACCTTCATCAACAGCTAAAGAATGATCCAGACAACGCTGATGTGAATGACTGGTTATGCGCTTATGCAATGGCAGTTAATGAAGAAAATGCCTCAGGGCATATGGTGGTTACAGCACCTACTAACGGCGCTGCTGGCATTATTCCTGCAATTTTGTATCACTTGGTGCATCATCAAAAAATTAACCAGCAACAAATATACGATTTTTTATTAACCGCAGCAGCCGTTGGCGGTTTAATCAAACATCGCAGTTCTATCTCTGGCGCTGAAGTGGGTTGCCAAGGTGAAGTTGGCTCTGCATCTTCTATGGCGGCGGCAGGAATATGCGCTGCAAAAGGCGGT
Organism: uncultured Candidatus Thioglobus sp.; assembly: GCA_964471285.1. GTDB lineage: Bacteria > Pseudomonadota > Gammaproteobacteria > PS1 > Pseudothioglobaceae > Thioglobus_A. Next base: position 768 of record CAYYGB010000008.1, on the reverse strand, counting down.
ACTAGCGAACAAACTGAAAATGCAGCAGAAATCGCACTAGAACATCATCTAGGACTGACATGTGATCCGGTTAAGGGCTTGGTGCAAGTTCCTTGTATCGAACGCAATGGGTTTGGCGCGATTAGTGCCTATCTAGCGGCTTCTTTGTCACTCAAAGAAAATGGAGAGCATTTAATCTCTTTAGATCGTTGTATCGAAACCATGAAAAAAACTGGGCTAGATATGTCTAGTAAATACAAAGAAACCTCACTTGGTGGACTTGCTCTAAGCATGATCGAGTGCTAAATAATTAGCGTTTATCGCTTAAAAATATCGCAAATATTGTTAATGAAGCTTTATTAACGAAAAAGCCTTAAAATAGCCATTTTTAGACTAAATATGGTCAAAAAATAGGAAAAACAGCTATAAATTCGTATTTTTTAGCTTAAATTTAACTAATAACCACTATATTTGAGATAAATTATCAAATTTTCGACGTTAATTCGCAAAATTTGCTAAATTTTAACGATAAACTGAATTTTTCCCAGGATTAAAAGTGATTATTTTTCTAAAATCAAGGCGTAAGGAATTTTAAAAATAGGAACTTATAAAATATAAGTGATTTTTTTGAAAATTTCGACAACAAAGAGCTTGGTGAAAAGCACCCTTTAAAATTGAATGCCTTCGATTTCAGCAACCGTATGAATATCTTTATCACCACGCCCCGAGAGGTTGACGATAATGTGCTTATCTTGTGTTAATTCCTGGGCAAGTTTAATTGCATAAGCC
>CAYYGB010000007.1:0-14625 GCA_964471285.1 uncultured Candidatus Thioglobus sp. | reverse complement strand
ATTTATCATTTCATCCATGTTAAATGCGGCAGGTTTATCTGAGAAAGATTACATCAATAAAAAGCCTGATTTTAATATGGAAGATTTAATTCAAAATCGCACTGACGCTGTTGCTGCCTATAAGTCTAATGAAGGCTTTTGGCTCAACCAAAAAGGTATTGAATATCGTGAAATATCACCAGATGATTACGACCTTGGTATTTATAGTGATCTTTTAATCACCAGTGAAAATGAGCTAAAAAGCAACCCTGTTCGAGTTAGTAAGTTTCGTAAGGCCAGCTTAGAAGGTTGGAAGTACGCTTTCTCGCATACTGAAGAAACCATCGATGTCATCTTAGAAAAATACAATACACAGAATAAAACCCGCGAACACTTACAATTTGAGGCCCGTGAACTGGCTAAGTTGGTACAGCCTTTAAAGGTTGAATTGGGCAGTATGCGTTTAGAATTTTGGCAGAAAATTGTGCGAAATTTCACCCAATCTGGTTATTTTACAAAATCCATTAACCTGAATGATTTTATCTACACAGACTTGTCTACTGATAGGCAATTAATATTAAAGCCAAGTTTACAAGCGTGGCTAGCAAAACATCCGAACATACGACTGGGCGTTGATCCTGATTTCTACCCTATGGAGTATAAGGGTGCCAATGACGAGTATCTAGGTATTTCGTCCGATATTGTTAAATTGCTAAGTCAGCACATGAAAGTCAACATGAAGCCGGTACCAGGGCTAACCTGGGATGAGGTCATTTCTCAGGCAAAAAACAAATCCTTAGATGTTTTACCAGCAGTGAGTATCACCAAATCCAGAAATGAGTATCTGCTTTTTTCAAAACCTTATATTCAAAATAATATGGTGATTGTGACTAAGAGGAGTAATCCAGCCATTGGAACAAAATCCCCAAGTCGTGGTCGAATGGTTTACTCCTTGGAAGCGCTACATGGAAAGAAAGTGTCCGTTACCAAGGGTTATCCAGCCTATCAGAAACTTAATAATAAAAAAGATCCAATAAATATAGTGGTTAAGCCAACCACATTGGCTTCATTAGAAGCCGTCATCAATGGCGAAGCCTATGCAGCTATTGTATTTTTAGATGCAGCTACTACCTTGTTAAACTCACATCAAATGACACAACTTAGAATTGATGATAATGCTTTTGAAAATCCTGGCTATATGCACTTTGCGGTGAGAAAAGATTGGCCAGAATTGGTTGAAATTATCAACACCACACTTGATTTTATCGGCACTGCTGAAATTAACAGAATCCAAAGAAAATGGCGTTCGGCACCGATTACTCTTGGTGTTCAAAAAGAACAAGTAGTCCTGTATTTAATTATCTTATTCTTGATAATTACTATTATTACACTCTGGTTATTTGCCTTAAAAAGGGCTAAAAATAAAATTGAATTACAGAATAAAGCTAATATTAATCGATTAATTGGCCAATCTCGCCATGTAGTCATGGGGGAGATGATCGCTATTTTGACCCATCAATGGAAGCAGCCTTTAACCGCTATGATGCTCAGTGTTGGTACGGTAAAAACTAAGCTTAAAACTATGGAAGTGGATAATGCTGATGCGCAATTCTTAGACACTCAAATTGAAACCATTGAAACCATGATGGTTAATCAAAATCAGTTATTGGTAGATTTTAGAGATTTTTTCCATCCTGACAAACAAAAAGAGCTGTTCAATATTAACGATAATATTGCCAGTGTATTAGAGATTCTCCAGGGCCTTATTGTGAGGCATAATATTTCTATTAAGACTCATATTCCCAAACAGCTAGAGGTTGTGGGTTATGCAAGAGAATTACGCCATGTGATGATCAATCTGATTCAAAACTCTATTGATCAAATAGTCGAAGCATCAATTGCAAATCCTCATATTATTCTTCGTTCTGCTATTAAAGAGAGTTTCCTAAATATTACCCTTGAAGACAATGCAGGTGGTGTCGACGAATCAATCATTGCGACTATTTTTGAGCCTTATGTTTCTACAAAGTCTCTAAATGGAACTGGACTGGGTCTTTACATGAGTAAGAAAATTATCCAAGATAATTTTCAAGGCAGTATTGAAGTGGTTAACACTGCGCAGGGCGCAATGTTCACTATTAAAATTCCTTTAGGTGGAGGGAGTCAAGGTACGTGGTAATTTCACCCTTGTTTTTAAGATATGTGGAATACCACTATATGAATAATTATTTAAATTTTGTATAATTGATCTGCATCAACTATATTTAAGCTCTCCCCGAGAATTATTGTAGTTGTTGTACTTGTTACAGTATTTAATTTTCTCGGAAATTTCATCAATGTAACTAAGTTTTGAGTGATATTCGCACATAAAGTTGTTTTCATACTCTTCTCCAGCGAATATCACTCTTTTTTTTGCTTTTTTTTCAGTAAAAATCTTAAAAAATAGCCAATTTATCCTGTTTTTATCATAAAAACCGCAAAAAACCCCTATTTTTATCCATTTTTCCGTTATTTCCTATATTATTGCTAAAAACTAGCCATTTGCATTATTTCCTAAATTTTTGTCTTATGATTATTACGGTTATTTAATTTTTTGAGCAAAAAAAAGCTTGATATAATTTAACTTTGCTTGCTAAATTGGAAGCATATTTTATTTTAAATTTTAATAAGGAAAAGATAATGAAATTACTAGCAGTATTATTATTAATGAGTGGCATAGCCAATGCTCAAATTACCCCTGATTACGCCAAAGAAACCCGCTGGGCTGAGCAGGTAGAAGATGGATTAATGGACGGTGATTCAGTTTGGCTTACAGCCAGTGACCATGAATTTATGGCTATCTATACACCCAGTGAAACTATCACCAAAAGAACCGCTTTGGTTGTGCATGGTTTAGGTGTTCATCCTGATTGGGTACAAGTTATTCAGCCATTACGTGTGGCTTTAACCACTCAAGGATTTAATACCTTGTCTATTCAAATGCCAGTTTTGGCAAATGATGCACATTCGGGCGAATATAAACAGGTACTTGGTCATGCTGATTTGCGCATCAAAGCGGCTGCGGCGTATTTAGAGAAAGAAGGTTTGGTCAGTGATGTTTTGGTTGCACACAGTTTGGGTAGTGTTATGTCAACGCATTATTTGGCTAATTATGCACATCCATTCAAGCGTTTTGTGGGTATTGGTATGGGCCCAGCAACTGTTGATTATTTGAAAAAAATTGACGTACCTGTGTTTGACTTATATGGCGATGAAGATCTTGAATCCGTTCTAAAGAGTGTGAAAGATCGAGCTCATGCATCAAAAAACAATTCAAACTATTCGCAGATGAAGGTTAGCGCTGATCATTTCTTTAATGAAAAAGACAGTGTGCTAATTGAATCAGTAGGTACTTGGCTGAAGTAGCTTCACTCTTATTGCTTGGCGCGTTTTCAGGCTTTATTGCTGGCCTGTTAGGTGTCGGCGGCGGGCTGATTATGGTGCCTGTGCTGTTGTATTTATTGGCAGGACAAATTGATCAAGCCATACTTATGCACACAGCAGTAGGTACGGCGTTAGCTGCAATTGTTTTTACCTCACTTTCAAGTGTTAGGGCGCATCATCAACAGGGTGCGATCCATTGGCATTATTTTAAAAAACTCACGCCGACGATTTTATTAGGTGCTTTTTGTGGTGCTCTGCTCACTCAGCTCATGAGTTTTGATTTCATGAGATTGTTCTTTGCTATATTTGAATTGATAGTAGCAGCCATACTATTTTTTGGTTTGAGCAGTAGCCAGCATATTGATCATTTTGCCAATTGGGTGTGGCGATTAACAGGCTACATCATTGGTTTAATTTCAGCGATTGTTGGGATTGGTGGCGGCACCATGACCACGCCATTTTTAACCTACAACAATGTTAATATCAAAAATGCCATTGCCACTTCAGCAGCTGTCGGCTTGCCGATTGCTATTGCTGGTGCACTAGGTTTTGTTGTCGCTGGTTTGAATATTGAATCTGGCGCAAGTAGTTTGGGATTTATCCATACTCAGGCACTCGTTAGCATTGTGGTGATGAGTGTGTTGTTTGCCCCATTGGGTGCTAAAGTTGCCCATCGGACTGATGGCAAAAAACTCAAAAAATTCTTTGCTTTATTTTTAGCTTTTTTAGGAATAAGCGTTCTAGTTTTCTAGCCTTGCCAAGGTGGTAGTAAGCTGTGCTCTACGTCTAAGTGGTCCAAAATTCGTGCCACAACAAAATCAACCATGTCTTGAATAGAGCCTGGATTTTGGTAAAACGCAGGATTGGCATCCATAATGACCACCCCTAATCGCGATAGCTTTAGCATATTCTCCAAATGAATGGCGGAATAAGGGGTTTCTCTAGGGACTAAAATAAGTTTTTTCTGTTCCTTGATAACCACATCAGCAGCCCGATGCATAAGATTATCTCCATGGCCATTGGCAATTGCAGACAGGGTACTCATGGTGCAAGGGCAAACAACCATAGCGCGAGGTGGGTTTGAACCCGAGGCAACTGGCGCTGTCCATTGGTTTTTGGAAAATACTTCAATCTGTCCTTCTTTAGCACCTAAATATTGGCTAAGATTTTTTTCAATAGAGAGTGTATCAGCACCTAAGTTCAGATCAGTTTCCATGGTGATGACAATGCTTGCCGCTTTTGAAATCATCACATAGATCTTATCTTGGGTTTTGACCAACTCTTTTAACAAAGTGATGGCGTAGGGCATTCCAGATGCGCCAGTTAATGCAATTGCGATTGGTTTCATAGGTTTTTAATTAGCTTGTTAAAAATATCATCAAAACCACCATTCGACATCACCACAAAATGGCCTTTTTGAATGTGGCTGAGTGCGTTAACGATTTCATCAACCGAATTAAATAATTCATGCTTGTCAAATAAAGCATCAATATTCCAATCAGTATTTGAAGGTCTAAGAATAAGGACTTGATCAGCTTGGGTTAGTGCATCAACCAGACTTTGCTGATGAATGCCTGATTTCATGGTGTTGGATCTAAGCTCTAAAATGGCGACAATAGTCTCATCCCCGACTTTATCACGCAGACCAGATAGTGTGGTTTGGATGGCGCTAGGGTGATGGGCAAAATCATCATAAAGAGTGATATCTTGGGTTTGATGTTTGACTTCTAAACGGCGCTTCACCCCTTTAAATTGATTAAGCGCCTCACAGGCTACATCAAAAGGCACGCCAACATGATGAGCTGCATAAATTGCACCCAAGCCATTTTGCATATTGTGTTCACCCAACAAATGCCAATTAACCGTAGCACCTTCAACATCAAAACTGGTGCCAATATCGGTTGTTTTAAGTGTTTGAGTAGTCAAGGTTTTCTCACTAGACCAAAGACCTTGTTCAAGCACTTCATCAATGGCTTGATTATTTTCTGGACGAATGATCAAGCCATCATTTGGCACGGTACGAATGAGATGATGAAATTGTTTTTGAATATCTTTGAGTGAATCAAAGATATCAGCATGATCAAATTCAAGGTTGTTAATGACTAAGGTTTTTGGATGATAATGTACAAATTTTGAACGCTTATCAAAAAAAGCTGTGTCGTATTCATCAGCTTCAATGACAAAAAAGTTTGAGTCAGTGAGTCGTGATGAAACACCAAAATCCTCAACCACGCCGCCAATCAAAAAACTAGGATTGTATCCAGCATAATCAAGTATCCAGGCAAGCATACTGGCTGTGGTAGTTTTGCCGTGAGTGCCTGAAATGGCTAACACCCATTTGTCACGTAAAACGTGCTCACTCAACCATTGGGCGCCAGAGGCATAAGCGTATTGTTTTTTTAAAATCTCTTCCACACAAGCGTTACCGCGTGACAAGGCATTGCCAATAATATAGATATCAGCCTCAGGCATATCAGCGATTTCATAACCTTGTGCGTAGTTAATATTTTGCTCGTCAAGCTGGGTGCTCATGGGCGGGTACACACCTTGGTCTTGGCCAGTGACTTGATGTCCAAGTTGTTTGGCAATCAGTGCCAGTGAACCCATGAACGTGCCAGCAATACCTAAGATGTGTAGATGCATGATTATGTCGCTTGAAAGTTTAATGAGGCAGAGTTAATACAATACCTTTGGCCGGTGGGTGCAGGGCCATCTTCAAATACATGACCAAGATGTGCATCGCAACTCCTGCATCTAACTTCAACACGCGTCATACCGTGTGTGCTGTCTTTAATGAGGGTGACACTCTCAGCTTGGGCGATATCGTAAAAACTTGGCCAGCCAGTGCCTGATTCAAACTTAGTGGCAGAGGAAAATAAAACCTGATCACAGCAAATGCAGGTGTAATTGCCATCTTCATGATGATCAACAAACTTTCCTGTAAAGGGTGATTCAGTACCACATTGCTGGGTAACTTTAAACTGTTGGGGTGTTAATTTTGATAAATCCATTCGTGTATTATATGAGAATTAATAAAATTCTTCTTATAAGTATGAAAGTTTATTTAGTTGGCGGCGCAGTTCGCGATCGTTTATTGGGTCTTGCAGATGACAATACCGAGAAAGATTGGGTAGTAGTTGGCGCCTCACCTGATGAAATGCTGGATTTGGGTTATCGTCAAGTGGGCAAAGAATTTCCTGTTTTTTTACACCCAGGTACACAAGAGGAATACGCACTTGCTAGGCTTGAGCGTAAAGTAGGTGCGGGCTATAAAGGCTTTGAATTTGATACCTCGCGTGAAGTGACACTGGAGCAAGATTTATCTCGCCGAGATTTAACCATTAACGCCATGGCAGAAAAAAATGGGGAAGTGGTTGATCCTTTTAATGGCCAACAAGATTTAGATAGTGGCCTATTAAGGCATGTTTCCACAGCTTTTAGTGAAGATCCAGTGCGTATTTTGCGCGTTGCACGCTTTGCTGCACGTTTTAAAAAGTTTGGATTTAAAGTGGCGCATTCGACCCATAAACTGATGAAAGATATGGTGGTTTCAGGAGAGGTAGACGCACTAACACCAGAGCGTGTGTTTAAAGAATTAGAAAAGTCTTTGTCATACAAAACACCTTCTGCTTTTTTTAAAGTGCTGTCAGCATGTGGCGCTTACGATCGTGTTTTTGTACCTTTGTCTGCAGAAGTGCATCAAAACCATGACAATACTTTTGAATTCTTAGACGCTTTAAACACAGACCAGCCAGCGCTTAAATTTTGCGTATGGCTGGTGAATGAGCCTGTAGCATCAATTGATCAGTTGTGTCAACGTTTGAAATGCCCAAAAAACTATGAGCAATTGGCCAAACTCAGCGCCCAGTTTTATTCATTTGTGCAATCTTTTGATAGTCAAACAGTTGATTCAATTGTTGATTTTTTTGCCAAGACGGATGCACTTAGGCGCAAGGATAGGTTTGTTGAGTTGCTGACCGTGTATCAATTATTAGAGATTAATGTAGAGGCTATTGAAGAGCTAACAAAACAACTGAGCTCAATTGATATCGCTGCACTCGATAAAACCAATATTGCACAAGCAATTACTAATGAGAAGAAAGCAATTATTCAGTTATTTTTGGATTCTGCACAGTAGGTCGAACTCACAATAATCACAGGCGGATTTGTTAGGCAAGACTTGTGCTTGACCTGATTGAAAATCTTGGCTGGCCTGGTCTAGTCTTTTTGACCAGGTGTTTATTTGCTCATCCCATTCTTGACAACTACCTTTTCGTGAGGATTGTTTAGGCAGAGAATCAGGATCTTTAGACAAACCTTTAAAACTAACCGCACTCGAATTAAGCTCAATAAAAGCAGCACCTTGGGTGTTATTGGTCACGCTATAAATAGGTAATTGTGGCTCGACAATATCGGCTGAGCACCATTTAGCGGTAGATGTGTCGCCCGTTTTGTAGTCAAAAACAATGCGATCGCCATTGTCCATTTGATCAAGTCGGTCAAGGCGCGTATTAAAGCTTAATCCAGAGATTTCAACGCGAACACTTTGCTCGGTGGCCAATATGCGAAAATTTTCTCTAGCTTTATCAGTTTTGATAAATTTATGCAGTAGTTGCGTTAACCTAGTTTTTTCAATAGCTTTGAAGCCAGAATTAGGATGGCGCTTGAGTGCGGCGTAAACTTTTTGATCAATCAATGTTTCAAGCTCAGCTGGGTCTAATTTTAAAAGGGCTTCTTTAGAATCTATTTCTTGATAAATATAATGCAAGGCGTTATGAATAGCGTTGCCTTGTTCACGCCTGTCTAGGCCGATATGTGGCTCGTCATAGCGCGCTAAGTTTAGTCGATGAGCAAAACCTTTAAAGTCGCAGGCCATTTGATCTTTAAGTAGGCTCACCCCAGATTTAACTTCACTCTGAGTAAATTGACTCACGCTGTCGTCATTAATTGATTCTGTCACGTGAGTGGTTGGCTTGAAATCAGGTTGTACGATACTGTCAGTATCAAAATCAATCAGAGGAGAGGGGAGTTGTTCTAATTCTAGGTGTGATTTCGCATAAGAGAAAATCACATGATTTGATAATGAGCACAAGTTATTTAATGTGTTTTGGGCATCCGCTTGAATTAACTCATAGCTACTATGTGGAATTTGATGATGAATGGCAATATCAGTACTGATAAATCTTGGTGAATTTAGCTTGGCGGGTAAAAAATCGTGAGTCATGCCCATGACCCAAGCTTTATCAAAGTGCAGGCCTTCAGCCTCTAATGAGCCAATAATTTGAATATTGGTTTTGCTTGATTGTGCCTGGAAAACAATTTGATTGCTAATCTCTTTAAGTAAATAAATTGCTGTTTTTACAAGGCATTTATTTTGATGAAGTGCCAGTTGATTAAGCTTAAGTGAACTGGTTAAATATTTATTAAATAGTTGGTACTCACTACTACTAAGGGGCCGATCTGTTGCAAATCCCCAATTAGCGAGCGTTGTATTAAAATTAAGTAAGTGCTCATCTAATCGCTGATTTTTTGTAACACTCAACTTGGCGGCTTGTATTAGCTTTGATAATACTGGGCATTGAGTCAGTGCTTCTTCCAATTGCTCTAATTGAAAATACTCAAGTGATAAAGACAAGGCTTGGTTGACCAATATATGTCGCGAACTACGCTCAAGCTGATAGCCTTGAATATAGACACTCGTAACCACTTGAGTAAAAAGAGCAGTTTGAATATTGTCAGTTTTTATTTGTTCATTCAGCTCAAGTAAGTTGAGTAAATCCTGAACAAGTGTGTAGCGAGACAAAGGCAAGCCTAGGGATATGTTGTAAGACTTTTGCCCTGTTTGGGTTAATAGATCATCAAATGTTTGATCAAAAATCGAACTGAGCTGATATTGAAGCTCACTGAGTTGCGGGCAAACAATAGCAATTGAGTAATCAGGATTTTTATCTTGTTGTTGTTTTGCCCAAATAGCAGCCGCTTGAATTTCAGACAGGCTGTTTTCAAAGCATTTTTGCTCGGTTTTATCAGTGTATTGAGCGCTAATAACTTGGTGACCAAGTGTATCAAATACTTTTTGCTGAAGTGGCGTTAGTGTTTTGAAGCCATAAATATAAGGCGCTTGAAGATTGCCCTCGTTTTTCAATATAAGGCCAGGTAAATCATTTGCATCTACTAAGTTTAAGTCGCTCTTGGTTTTTTGATAGAGTGTGATCCAACTAGCAAAGACTTCGCAAATTTGAACTTTAGATTGGGCGAGTGTTTCTAGAGATATTAAATGATTAATACAATAATCGTAGTTTTTAATGACTTCGTTGGTTAGTTGAGCGTGGTTATTTTGCTCAAACTGTTGAAGTGCAGATTCTATTAAATAGCGTTGTTCAGTAGGATCAATGAGACGCAACGTGCTATTAAGATGCTGCGACTGCCAAGTGTGTTTTAAGTATTGCTGCCAAGATAATATGCTTGGTAGTTGTGTTAGCGGATGCTGCTTGGAAAAAGTGCGTTTAAAGGCTAAAACTTGACGATTATTAGCAACAACAATTATGTCTGTTGCGACAATTTGAGTCAGGTCAGCATTTAGATGCATTTATTCACTATAGCCAAAGAAAGTATCAAGACGAGACCAAAGCTCTTCTAAGCCTTGTTTTTTAAGACTAGAGAATAGTTGTACATCGACATAAGGATAATCTTTAATAATTTTTTCTACTTGCAATCGAGTATTTGCGGCTGCACCTTTTTTAAGTTTATCTGCTTTGGTTAGAATAATTTGTGTTGGCAGATTGATGCTCACACACCAATCTAGCATCATTTTGTCAAAGGGTTTTAGTGGATGGCGAACATCCATCACTAAAACGGCACCTCTTAAACAATCTCGTTTGTCAAAGTATTCGCTCATATCTGTATGCCATTGTTTTTTAACATGTTCAGGTACTTTGGCATAGCCATATCCGGGCAAGTCTACTAAGCGTCTATTTTCGTCCAGCTCAAAAAATACAAGATGTTGAGTACGACCGGGCGTTCGTGAAACTTTGGCTAGTTTGTTTTGTAAGGTGAGTGCATTAATCGAGCTTGATTTGCCCGAATTAGATCTTCCGGAGAAAATTACCTCAAAACCTTCGTCAGGTGGACACCCCTTTAAAGAGGGGCAAGAGAGTAAGAATTTGGCTTGCTGGTAGTGTTTGCGCATTTGTTAAACTTATGTATAATCAGAAATTAGTGGTATTTGAACTACTTAGTGTATTTTATATTATTAACAAATAAGGAGCGAACAATGAAGAAGATTTTATTAGCAGCGTCAGCTGTATTAGCAATGGGTTCAGTTCAGGCAAATCCATTTGACGCTTTGGGTTGTTCTGGTTGTCACGGTGCGGGTGGTAAATCAGCAATTCCAAGCTACCCATCATTGGCTAAATCAGTACGACCTGATCTTGATATTGTGAAGCAATTAAAAGATTTCCAGTCTGGCGCACGTAAAGATCCAACCATGAATGCAATGGCACCAATGGCTGCTGGTCAAGAGCAAGCAATTGCAGACTACTTAGCAGGACAATAAATTACTTAGCGTCTTTGAGACGCATTTCGTAAATTTAATAAGCCGATATTAACGTATAATATCGGCTTATTTTTTTATAAAAAGAGATACCTTATGAATAAATTAGTACTGATCTTTTCGATGGCTTTAGCCTTAGCTTCCACTAGCACTTTTGCTGCAGGAGATGCGCTCAAAGGCAAGGCTAAATCTGTAACGTGCATAGCATGTCACGGTGCTAATGGTAATTCAATGGTTCCAAATTTTCCCAAACTAGCGGGACAAGGTGAAAATTATCTCTTTAAACAGCTGAAAGATTTTAAATCAGGCAAGCGCCAAGATGGTTTGATGGCAGGTATTGTTGCTGGTTTAAGTGAACAAGATATGTCTGATTTAGCAGCGCATTTCTCTCAACAAACTATTTCTCAAAACGTAGCGAGTAAAGCAGCGAATATCGCCTTAGGTGAGAAACTTTACCGTGGTGGCGATAAAGACAGAGGCGTTGCTGCTTGTATGGCATGTCATGGCCCTAAAGGTGCCGGCATTCCATCAGCTGGCTTTCCAGCACTTGCGTCTCAGCATGTTGCTTACACAGCTAAACAGTTAAAAGAATTCCGTCAAGTGTCTATTAATGCCCAGATAGATGGAAAAGCACCTGCTAGAGATAACGATGATCGCAAAATGATGATTGAGTTTACTAAAGACTTAAACAATGTAGAAATTGAAGCGTTGTCTCAGTACATTGCTGGCTTACATTAAAGCTAATATTTAAACCCATAAAAAAGGCAGTCTTTACTGCCTTTTTTATTGTCTGCAATTTAGGTATAATTGTGCGTTTTATATAAACAAAGAGACGGACTTAATACGCATGAAAACTTCACTAGAAACATTAGAAGGTCTAAAAAGATCATTAACAGTAGACGTACCGATGGATACTTTCAACCAGAAAGTTGACAAAATCGTAAAGACAATGGCTTCTCAAGTGAGTATTGATGGCTTTAGAAAAGGCAAAGTTCCTGTCTCAATGGTAAAGCAACGTTTTGGCGATAATGCTAAATCTGATGCGATTAATGAGATTGTTAATGAAACCTTAGTTGAAGCATTGACTGATGCAAAAGTAACGCCTGCAGCTCGTCCTTCTGTGAGTAAAGTTGATTCAAAAGGTAAGACTAATTTTTCTTACACAGTTGAATTTGAAGTATTCCCAGAAGTGAAAATTGCAGATTTCTCTAAATTAGAAGTTGAGCAAGTTACCGTTGACATTACTAAGGCTGATGAAGAAAAAACATTAAACGGCTTGCAAGAGCAGTTGATCGAATTTAAAGCGGTTAAGCGCGTTTCTAAAGAAGGCGATCGCGTAGCGATGGACTTTATCGGAACTATTGACGGCGAAGCTTTTGAAGGTGGCGAAGCTAAAGATTTTAAAATGGTTTTAGGTAAAGGTACAATGATTCCTGGCTTTGAAGAGAGTGTTACTGGTGTTGCTGCAGGCAAAACAGTTGATCTTGATGTTAGCTTCCCTGATGACTACCATGCGACTCATTTAGCTGGAAAGCCAGTTAAATTTGCAATTACGATTAATGAAGTAAGCTCACCAAAAGAGCCTAAGTTAGACGCAGCATTCGCTAAGAAGTTTGGCGAGAAAGATATGGATGCATTATTAATTAGCATGAAAGAGCAAATGCGTACTGAAATTGATGGACGTATTGAACAGCTTAATAAAGATGCGTTATTCAATGCTTTAGCATCGGCCAACGAATTTGATGTTCCTCAAGGAAGCATTGATGGTGAGGCGCAAAACTTATTAGCTGAAATGCAAGAGCGTATGCAGCAACAAGGTCAAACTCCTCAAACGGAAATGCCAGCATCATTATTTAATGACGAAGCAGAGCGACGTGTTAAGCTAGGTTTGTTAGTTGGACAAATTGCCAGTGATAATCAAATGCAAGCTAACATGGAGCAAATTGATGCTCGAATTAAAGAGATGTCACAATCTTATGGTGAAAATGCACAGCAAATGGTTGAATATTACAACGAAGATGTTTCAAGAAAATCAAGCGTCGAATTAATGATCGTTGAGAAAATGGTGCAAGAGAAAATTTTAGAAGGCGCTAAAATTAAGATCGTTAAAAAGAAATTTACAGAAATTACTGAGCGAGGCTAAATCTAAATGGGCATTAATAATCTGAATCAAATACCAATGGTGGTGGAGCAATCTGCCCGCGGAGAGCGATCGTACGATATCTATTCGCGTCTTTTAAAAGAACGTATTATCTTTCTGGTCGGTCCAGTAGAAGATTATATGGCTAACGTGGTAGTTGCTCAGTTGTTATTTTTAGAGTCTGAAAATCCAGAGAAAGATATCCATTTATATATTAATTCTCCAGGTGGTTCGGTCACAGCAGGGTTGGCAATTTATGACACCATGCAGTTTATTAAGCCAGATGTCTCTACTTTGTGTATTGGCCAAGCTGCATCAATGGGTGCTTTGTTACTAACAGCGGGTGCTAAAGATAAACGTTTTGCATTGCCAAATGCCAGAATGATGATTCATCAGCCTCTAGGCGGATTTTCTGGCCAAGCCAGTGATATCGATATTCATGCCCAAGAAATTTTAACTGTTAGAGAGAAATTAAATAATATTTTAAAAACTCATACAGGTCAAAGCCTAAAGTCTATTCAAAAAGACACAGATAGAGATAACTTTATGTCAGCAGCAGCTTCGGCTAAGTACGGCCTGATTGACAAGGTTATTGATAAGCGATAAGTATTATGGCAGTTGATAAAAAAGAACTTTCTTGTTCGTTTTGTGGCAAGGCAAAATCTGAGGTTGAACGCTTAATTGCAGGACCTAGTGTCTATATTTGTAATGAATGTATTGAATCTTGCCATGACCTGATTGAAGAACAAGCGATTAAAGAGGTTACTGAAGAATATAAAGATTGGGACTATACTCCGATCCAGCTTCGTGATTTCTTAAATGATTATGTTATCGGTCAAGACCATGCTAAAAAGGTTTTATCAGTCGCGGTTTATAACCACTATAAGCGTCTAAAAAATGACTACATCTCAAATGATGTGGAGTTAGACAAGTCCAACATCCTTATGATTGGTCCAACAGGTTCGGGCAAAACATTATTGGCACAAACTTTGGCACGTATTTTGGATGTACCATTTGCCGTAGCTGATGCAACAACATTAACAGAAGCTGGTTATGTCGGTGATGACGTTGAAAACGTTATTAAGAATCTATTATCAAAATGTGACTTTGATCCTGCGCGTGCAGAGCGCGGCATTATTTTTATTGATGAAATTGATAAAATTTCTCGACGTTCTGATTCACCATCCATCACCCGTGATGTGTCAGGTGAGGGTGTTCAGCAAGCAATGCTTAAGCTAATTGAAGGTACTGTTGCTTCTGTTCCACCTCAAGGTGGGCGCAAGCACCCTAACCAAGAAACCATTGATGTTGACACTTCAAAGATTTTATTTATTTGTGGCGGTGCATTTGATGGGCTAGATGCCATTATTAATAGACGTGTTGAGAAAGTAACCGGTATTGGTTTTTCTGCAGCAGTTAAAGATAACAATAAAAAGAAAACGTTAACCGATTTATTTGATTTAATTCAACCAGAAGATTTGATTAAGTTTGGTTTAATTCCAGAGTTAGTTGGCCGATTACCGGTGCAAAC
>CAYYGB010000006.1:0-14636 GCA_964471285.1 uncultured Candidatus Thioglobus sp. | reverse complement strand
CTTTGTTGAGACGCTAGAGGCATTATCTGGGCTGGTCAAAGAAGGTAAGATTCGACATATTGGCTTGTCTAATGAGTGGCCTTGGGGCTTAATGCAGTTTTTAAACACCTCTGAACGAGAAGGTTTGCCACGCGTGGTTAGTATGCAAAATGCTTACAATCTTATTAACCGTACTTATGATTTCTCATTGCGTGAAATGGGCTATCGTGAAAACGTTCCTTTATTGGCTTACTCGCCTATGGCATTCGGACATTTGAGTGCCAAATACGTTAACGATCCAAAAGCACAAGGGCGAGTTAATATCTTTGATGGTTTTGCACAACGCTATGAAAAGCCAAGTGTTGGTCCAGCCATTAAAGCTTACTCTGATTTGGCTGATGAATTAAGCACTTCGCCAGCCACATTGGCACTGGCATTTACTTATTCACGTTGGTTTTGCGCTAGTACCATTATTGGCGCTACCAGTATGGATCAGCTTAAAGAAAATATTGAAGCTGTAAACTTTGAATGGAGTGAAGAAATTGAACAAGCCATTGAAGCTGTTCATTTAAAGTTTTTCAACCCTGCACCTTAATAAACAATAAACACTTGGCAAAAATTCACTTTTTTGATAAAACCTTGAGAAAAATACCCATTGTTAAAATTTGCCAAATTTTTGGCTATTAACCTGGTTTATCGTTGTTTTAAGAGGTTTTTTCGATAAAAAGGGGAGTTTTTAGGTCTTTTGGAGCTATTAGGCAGTATTTTTGACTTATTGAGCGGGTATTTTCACTGATTTTAAGTCAATTTGCATTATTTCCGAATTTTTGTACCCCATTCTGTGCCACACACCAAAGCATATAAAGATAAAACGCTTTAGTAGTAATGGTTTACGGAAGGAATGCTTAAGTATTTGGTGCCCTCGAGTGGATTCGAACCACTGACCTGCCACTTAGGAGGCGGCTGCTCTATCCAGCTGAGCTACGAAGGCAAGGTTGCTATTATCAACGTTGTGAGCTAATTATTCAACAAGATTTGGTTAATAATTAGTTTGGCATTATTGTAATCAATAGCAATTGGCTTAGCACCCTGATTGCCACTGAGTAATAGCGATGGAAAGCTGGTTATCCCTAGAGATTTTGCCAGTGCTATGTCATCTAATAACTGTTGGTGCGCTGCTGTCGAATTTAAATCTTGGGTAAATTGCTCAATATTTAAATTTAAAGAGTGTGCAAGTTCAATGAGCGTTGAGTCTTTAGATGGGTTTTTTGCTTGTAAGTAGTAAGCATTCTGAATGGCGCTAAGCATACTGAGTTCATATTCTAAGCCTTGATTCTTTGCAGCTATCACTGCTCTGCAAGCAGGGTAGGTTGATCGCATGGGTGAACAATGTTTCCAAAAATCAAAATTAAATTCAGTACCTGGGATGGTTTGTTGAATTTTGAGCCAATTTTTTTGAATATATTGACGCATTTCATCAGACATAATTTCTTTACTATCGGGTGCCAGACCGCCTAGTACATATTTAATGGTAATAGATTTTGGCAGTGACTGTTTAACTTGATGCCAAGTTTTTTCAAAGCCCCAGCACCAAGAGCACATTGGATCATATACGTAATATAATGTCTGAGAATTCATAGATAAATTTCATCAAAAAGCGTAGAATATATACTACCGTAATTATTCCAAATGGAGCCATGAGATGAATAAACAAATATTACTTTCTTTGCCGTTATTATTAAGCGCACAATTATCATTAGCCGGTAGTTATACAGATAGCGCATCTGTAACTTCTGTGGATAAAATATACAAAACTCATACGATTAGAGAGCCTTACCAAGATTGCTATATTAAGGAGTCTTACCAGGGTGATGACGATGGTTCTGCAACGAACGAAATTGTAGGTGGATTATTTGGTGGACTGCTTGGTAATCAATTTGGCGGTGGAAGTGGCAAAGATGCAATGACGGTTGCCGGTGCTTTATTGGGTGCATCAATTGCTCATGATGATGAAATTGCTAAGGCAAAGACGGGTCGTGTGGTAAGCCGTGAAGTTTGTGAAACCAAGTACCGCACAGAGTCTCAAGAGCGCTTAAGCCATTACCGTGTTGAATACGAATATGATGACCGTACCTTTACGTATACAACTAAAAACAAGCCTAACGGTAGTAGCATCAAGGTTAATGTTGAGGTTTCACCAAAGTAACCCAGTGAAATCAGAAAAAACCTTTGAGCAGATTTATCAGCTTGCACAACAAGGTGAAGCGCAGTATCAATATTCATTGGGATTGGCCTATGATTTAGGCTTGGGTGTTGATAAGGATTTATCTAAGGCATTTGAGTGGTACCAAAAATCGGCCAACCAAGAATATGCAAAAGCACAGTATAATTTGGGCATTTTTTATGCCTTAGCGAAGTCGGTCGATAAGGATATTGAACAATCAAAACTCTGGATTAGAAAAGCTAATGAAAATGGCTATTCTGGTGGCAGTATTTTTTAAATAGGAATCACCATGAAAGACATTAAACTTGAAGATAGACTTATTTTTGCATTAGATGTTCCAGAGGTTAATCAAGCTAAAGATTTGGTTAATCAACTAGATGACAGTGTTAATTTTTATAAAATTGGTATGGAAATGCTAATGACAGGTCAGTACTTTCAACTGATGGATTGGTTGATCGCTAAAGATAAAAAAGTATTTGTTGATCTTAAGTTTTTTGATGTACCCGAAACAGTGGGTAGAACGATTGCTCGCCTTAGTCAAACAGGTGCTACTTTTGCCACTATTCATGGTAACCAAGGGTTAATGGAGAAGGCGGCTGAAAACAAGGGCGACCTTAAAATTTTGGCAGTAACGGCGTTAACAAGTTTAGACCGTGGTGATCTTGACGATTTAGGCTTTCAATGTGATGTGAAGGATCTAGTTATTTCACGTGCCAAACGTGCCTTTGAAGCAGGCTGTGACGGTGTGGTTTCTTCTGGTCTTGAAGTGCCATTTTTAAGACAATATGTTGACAACAAGCTTATTGCTGTTACGCCAGGTATTCGTCCAGTTGACAACGATGACGACCAAAAACGTGTGGTTGATGTGCCAACAGCTTTCAAATCAGGTTCTGACTATATTGTTGTAGGTCGTCCTATTAAAAATGCTGACGATCCATATGTAGCTGCTAGTAATATTCAGGAAACGATTAAAACCTGTTTCCAGTGATTTGAACACCTCTTTGCGAGGTGCCTTCTGCCTTTTAAGGGGTATAATTTCCAATTCGTTGTTGACACCTGTTGATAGCAATCTTTATAGTCGCGTAACTCAGTTGGTTAGAGTGCCAGCATGACATGCTGGAAGTCGTCAGTTCAAATCTGACCGTGACTACCAAATTCCTTTCTTAGTTTTCTTTCAAAATATGTATTTGAAATGCATGTGAATGTATACTAATTATTAATTTACTATTTCAAATTAATTTTATCGTGCCAATACAAGGTTCTAATCAATGATACATTCAACTAGGTTGTTACTTATTGGCTTTGGTATGGGCGTTACTCTAATCAGTTCGACAGCTTTTTCTAAAAGTGATTTGTACGATAGGGGCGAGGATTATTATTATGGCCATGATGTTGAGCAAAATTATTTAAAAGCTGCTAGCGCTTTTAAGCATGCATTAAAGTTAAACGATCTTGATGCTCAAACAGCCTTAGGCATTATGTATCTCAAAGGGCATGGCGTTGAGCAAGATGACCAAAAAGGTATTGAGCTTTTAAAAAAATCAGCCGACGCTAATCACGCTAAGGGCCAGTACGCCTTGGGAAGTATGTATTATTTGGGTATTGGTGTTGATCGAAATATTAATGTTGCACACCAATGGATCAAAAAATCAGCCATACAAGGTTATGCGGATGCGCAGTACAATTTATCGCAGATGTATGAAAAGGGCGATGGTGTTAAGAAAAATCCACTTTTATCTAATAAATGGCGACTGAAAGCGGCTCAGTCTGGCAATAGTGATGAGCAGTATCGTCTCGGCGTTGCTTATGCTCACGATAAGGATTATAAGCAAGCTTATAAGTGGCTAAAAAAATCAGCCAATCAAGATCATGCGCTAGCTCAATATCAATTGGCAGAGTTTTTTCAAAATGGCCACTATGTTCTAAAAGATGCTGAAGAGGCGCTAGATTGGTATCAAAAATCTTTTGCCAATGGTAGTGAGTCCCCAGCTTACGCTCTGGCAAACTATTATGACGTGGGTAAATATACTAAACTTGACTATAGCAAGTCACACAAGCTTTATCGGCAATCAATCAAGCAAGGAAATTTACGAGCTTATTTAGACATCGCCAGGCATTATGAACTGGGCCAAAGTGTTGATGTTGATTTAACCAAAGCTTATAGCTTTGTTATTGCAGCAGCGAGAAAAGGTAATCAGGCAGCTTGGCGAAAAGTGGCTGACTTATACTTGCAAGGCAAAGGGGTTAAATTGTCTGTTGAAAAGGCTAAATATTGGCTTAAAAAATTATCAAATTCTGGAGATGTGCAAGCTTCCCAAAAGCTTAAAGAGCTATAAAAATGGAATAAATCGCCCGGTTTTTTCTTTATACGCTTGATAGTTATCAAAACGTTTTGTGAGTAGTTTCTCTTCAAGCCTAGATTTTAAAATTAGATTCACCAATAAAACCAACATCACACCTTGTGAAAGGTAGTGAGTGTTTGTGAGCATTAGCGCTAGGCATAATAACAAAACACTGGTGTACATAGGATGTCTAACAAACTGATAAATACCATTTGTTCGAAGCTGATGCAACTTCTTTAAAGTGGGTGCTATGCTCAAATTATCTACCTTCATATTAAATACAGCAATTAGCCCAATTACCATAGATGTAATTAGTAAGCTTATTACCGTTATATCAACGAATTCGTACCGGGTGTTAAGGATTAAATAAATAATACAGCTAAATTGAATAACAACATAAATCATAAGAAGTTGTGAGAGTAGTGAGCGTTATAATAGCGATATTATCTCAAATATTTCGGAACTAAATATGCAAATAGCATACGATATTGTAATTATTGGTGCCGGCCCAGCAGGACTAGGCTTTGCAGCTTCTATGCTTGATACAAATGTAAATGTATTAATATTAGAAAGAGCTGATTTACAAGATATTTCAACGCCAAAAGTTGATGGTAGAGAGGTTGCATTGACACACCTTTCATTAAAAATACTTAAAAAACTGGGCGTTTGGGATTTAGTCGATCAAACAGAAGTTTCTCCATTAAGAGAGGCTAAAGTGTTTGACGGAGATTCACCTTCTTTGTTAAATTTTAAAAGTGATAAAGCCAATATTGAAGCATTAGGGTATTTGGTGCCGAATCATAAAATAAGACAAGCCTTGTATAACAGAGTTAAAGATGCCAAAAATATCACTATACAAACCAATACGCTGGCTGATGATGTTATTCAGCTTGAAAATAGTGCGCAAGTTGTTTTGGTAGGTGGTGAATGTATCGACACAAAACTAGTGATTGCAGCGGATAGCCGATTTTCTAGTATTCGTCGTAAAGTAGGTATTCCTACTTTGATGAAGGATTTCTCCAAGGTTATGATTATCACCAAAATGATGCATGAAAAGTCTCATGAAAATATCGCATTAGAATGTTTTGATTATGGAAGAACACTGGCCTTATTACCGATGATTGGCAATGCTTCATCAGTGGTACTAACTGTTAAAACCGATGAGTCTAAAAAGATACTAGAAATGAACGAGGTTGAATTTAACGAAATGATCACCTCGTCTTTTAAAGCTAGTCTAGGTGAGATGACTCAATCGGGCGAAAGACATTCTTATCCATTAGTAGCAACGCACGCGCAAACATTTATCGCTAAACGCTTTGCACTGATTGGTGACGCTGCTGTGGGCATGCATCCAGTAACTGCTCACGGATATAATTTAGGCTTAAGAGGTCAAGATATTTTAGCTAATTTGATCAAAGAAGCTTTAGAGCATGGGCAAGATATTGGCTCTGGTTCGTTATTAAAATTGTATGAAAAAAAACATATTAATTTAACTCGATTAATGTTTTTTGGTACCAATGGTATTGTCGCGTTATTTACTAATGATGCACCTGTGATTAAGCAAGTAAGAAAGATGGTATTAAAGTTCGCTGAGAATTTTCCACCCATTAAATACTTGATCTCTAATCAGTTGACTGAAGCAAAGAGTAATAACTTTGCACCTTTTGAAAAAATACTTAAAAAACTGCCTTTCTAATGACAATAGATTTAAACGCACTAAGGCGTGAATTCACCAGTAACGGGATATCACGTGAACAAATGAATGCAAGTCCTTTTATTCAATTTGAACATTGGATGAAACAGGCAACTGAAGCAGATCTAACCCTTCCCAATGCGATGAGTATTGCCACAAGTTGTGCAGATGAGGTTAGCATTAGGACGGTCTTGTTAAAATCATTTGATGAACAAGGGTTTGTGTTTTTTACCAACTACAATTCAAAAAAGTCTCAGCAAATTAAACAAAATCCAAATGCAGCCTTATTATTTCCCTGGTTAGATTTAGAGAGGCAGGTAAAGATCTCGGGTCGAGTAGAAAAAATTTCAACATTAGATTCTATTAAATACTTTTCTTCACGTCCGAAAGACTCTCAGTTGGGTGCTTGGGCATCAAACCAATCTGGCTCAATATCATCAAGACAAGTTTTATTGACTCAATTTGAAGCCATGAAAAACAAGTTTAAGAAAGGCGAAGTTCCCTTGCCTGATTTCTGGGGTGGATATAGAGTCGTTCCTCACAGTATTGAATTCTGGCAAGGTAGAGAAAACCGATTACATGACCGATTTGTTTATCTTAAGCAGGGCGAAGATTGGGTGGTTGAAAGGCTAGCCCCTTAGGTTTTTAATTACTGAGCGTGTATCGGGTTTTATCTGGGTCCAAAACTCAAAACTACTGGCTGCTTGCTCCACTAACATCCCTAGCCCATCAGAAATGATTGAGGCATTGTTATCCTTAGCCCAATCCATAAAAGGAGTTTGCTTGCCATACATTAGGTCGTAGCAAATTGCATTATCAGCGCATCCTGAGGCAATCTCAGGCATGTTTCCATCTAATGAAGCGCTGGTTGCGTTAATAATAAGATCAACCGGTTCTGATTTAATTTTGTCTAATCCAAAGCCACAAGTGGGTCCGTACTGTGAAAAGTCATGCGCTAATTTCTCTGCTTTACTAGCCGTTCTATTGGCAATCATAATTTGACTTGGTTGCTGTCGAAGTAAAGGCAGGATGATGCCTTGAGTGGCGCCACCAGCTCCTAAAATAAGGATTTTTTTACCTTTAAGTGACAAGCCAAGATTTTGGGTTAAATCATTAACCAGGCCTAAGCCATCTGTATTTTCACCAATTAATTTACCTTCCTGAATCTTGATTGTATTAACGGCGCCAGCCATTTTTGCATTTAAGGTAAGCTCAGTAGCCAAGTTAAAGGCATCTAGTTTAAAAGGCACAGTGACATTAAAGCCGTTAGCGCCTTTTTCTATAAATTGTTGGACTGAATGATTAAAGCCATCAATAGGCGCCAAAATCTTAGCATAGTTAACCTTTAATCCAGTTTGCTCGGCAAACTGGGCATGGATAGCTGGAGACAGGCTATGTCCAATTGGATTGCCAAACACCGCTAATTCATACATCGATATTATTCCGGTTGTTTAGACTCTGTCTGCTTAGCTTGAGGCTGCTGTTCTTTCGAAGAAGCTACCTCTGGAGTTTTAACAGGAGAACTTGGCTTTTTAATTGGTTGATCAGGTTTATTTACTGGCTCATTAGTCGGGTTTTTTGGCGCATTATTTTGCTGCTTATTACCTTGTTGCTGAGGCTTGTTTTGCTGATTATTCTGCTGTTTAGGTTTATTTTGCTGCTTATTACCTTGTTGCTGAGGCTTATTTTGCTGCTTATTACCTTGCTGTTTAGGCTTGTTCTGCTGCTGGCTTTGATTGTTAGATTTGTTTCTATTACGATTTCTATTACGATTTCTATTGTTTGAATTAGTTTTGCGCTGATTATTAGTTTTTTTCTTTTTTCCAAACAAGGCTGCTTTAATCTTAGCGAATAGAGATAATTTAGGCTTAATAGTTTCAGGCACACGAGTTTTTGGTCGATTCATGTTTACTGCTGGCACTTCAGACTCATCTGCTAATCCATTCTCTGCTAGTACATGCTGTGGCTTTGAGATCCCTTGATAGCTCTTATGTTGCGATTTCTTGTCACCTTTTTGCTTAGTGATGCTAAAGTTAGGGAATTGCATGTAAGGGTTAGGTAGTAGCGTAATCTTAATGTCGTGTTTTATTTCTAATCGTGTGACATCTTGACGTTTTTCATTCAGGATATAGGTAATAACTTCAACACTTGATTGGATAGTGATTCTTGATGTTTGATTGCTAGCATTACAGCCATCTTCTAACTGTCTAAGAATCGAAAGAGCCAAAGTTGGAATGGTTGGTGTCGTGCCACGACCATTACAGGCTGGACAAGATTTTTCAACAGATTCTGTGACTGAGCTCATTAAGCGTTGTCTAGACATTTCAAGCAGGCCAAATTTGGAAATATTACCAATTTGAATGCGTGCTCGATCTGATTGAGTGGCAACTTCCATTGCCTTCTCAATAGCTTGACGATGCTCTTCAGTAGCCATGTCGATAAAGTCAATGACGACCAATCCACCAATATCTCTAAGTTGCAATTGAAGGGCGATCTCTTTGGCTGCTTCTAAGTTAGTATTGTAGGCGGTTTCTTCAATGTCAGAACCTTTAGTTGCTCGTGCAGAGTTAATATCAACAGCAGTTAGAGCTTCAGTTGGATCAAAAACAATAGTCGCACCAGAGCGCAAGGCTACTTCACGATTAAAAACGCTTTTAACCTGACTCTCTACACCCATGTGGTTAAACAAAGAATGTTCAGTCACATCAAAGAACTTAATACGATCTAAATACTGAGGAAGTACAAAGCTTACAAATTCTTTAGCATTTTGAAAGGCTTCTAATTCATCAATAATAACACTGTCAGTGTCTGCACGTAAGTGGTCGCGTAGGGTGCGAATGATAATATCACTTTCTTGATATATTAAGAAAGGTGCTGGGCGTTTTTCTGCCACTGTATTGATAGACGTCCAAAGATCAGATAGGTAATCAACTTCCCACTGTAATTCTTCTAAGCTCTTACCACTGCCTGCTGTACGGATGATTAGGCCAGAGTTTTTAGGCATTACAATTTTGCCAATAATGTCTTTTAGAGATTGTCTGTCAGATGATGTGATCTGGCGAGATATTCCATGGCTTTTAGGGTTGTTTGGCGTTAGGATCATGTAAGCGCCAGCTAGGTTGATGTAGGTACTTAATGCAGCGCCTTTATTGCCACGCTCTTCTTTTTCAACCTGAACAATAATCTCTTGACCTTCTTTTAGAACGTCTGAGATAGTTAGTTTAGCACCTTTTGGTGTAACACCATTTTGCAGGGATTCTGCAACTTCTTTGAAAGGTAGGAAGCCTTGTCTTTCATTGCCGTAATCGACAAATGCAGCTTCTAATGATTGTTCTACTCGTGATATTTTTCCACGGTAGATGTTGCCTTTAGTCTTTTTATTAAGACTGGTCTCAATGTTAAGTCCAGTGAGTTTTTTGTTCTTGACAACGCCTACTCTGATTTCTTCCTTGTGAGTAGCGTTGATTAAAATATGATTCATAGTTAAGTCCTTTTAGTGGTGGACTTAAGTGCGCACATAGGCAATCAATACTGATGTATTGATTTGATATTAAAGTGTGATTTGTGTTCATCATAATGATCAAAAAAACCTTTCTTTATAAGGGTTTAACCCTTTTCAGGTCTTTCTACTCTGTCGCAGAAAGCCGTGAATTATTCTCTTATGTGGCAACAATAAGCCCAAAATATTATTTAACTTCTGTGGTTTTTTTCTTAGCACAGAAGTATTTTGTAAATTCTTTTAGCTGATAAAAAAATATCAAGCCTCTTTATTATAACACAAATATCGCTCTTAAAGAATTGTAAGATTTTTTATTTAATAATATTATTGATTTAGATTTCGTCCACCGTCAACGGCGATAATTTGCCCAGTGATGTAGTTAGACTGAGTTAAAAACAACACGGTATCAGCGATGTCATTTGCAGAGCCTTGCTTGTTTAGAGCGATTTTATTTAGCATAGACTGCTTTTGAGACTGGTTGAGTTCAGCTTCATTTTCTGGCCATATGATAGAACCAGGTGAAACGCCATTAACTCGAATATTGGGCGCTAACTCTTTGGCTAATGTTTTTGTCATCATGGCAATAGCTGCTTTAGAAATATTATAAATAGTGTGATTTCTGAGCGGTCTATCTCCATGAATATCAATAATATTGACGATAGAGCCATTATTCTGAGCTAGTTTTTTACTAAGAGCGCTTGATAAGAAAAGTGGCCCCATTAGATTGGTATTCATAATTTTTTGATAATCAGACAGTTTTAAGTCATCTATTGGCGTTGGATAAAAAACTGATGCATTGTTTATCAAAGCATCTAATGATCCAACTGATTGGCATAACTGCTCAATATCATCGGCGTTAGAGAGTTCAGCCTGATTTGTTTTGGCTGAATCTGGGCGAATTGAGTTAAGTTCATCGGCTAAATTTTGCGCACCCAGAGAAGAAGAATTGTAATGAATAATAATATTAAAACTCGCCTTGTGCAATGTACGACAAATTTGTTGACCAATGCGGTGTGCACCGCCTGTGACTAATGCTGTTTTCATATAAAATACCGATGTAATGAAGCTTATCGAAGTAATTAAAAACACTATTATACAAAAACAAGCACCCATAGGTTTCGATGAATTTATGGAATTGGCGTTGTATTATCCTCAATTAGGCTATTACCGCTCTGGATCGGAAAAATTTGGTGAAAAAGGGGATTTTGTCACTGCACCTGAAACATCAGACTTGTTTGGCTTTTGTTTGGCAAGGCAATGCGCTCAAGTTCTCAATGGTGACAATGATATTTTGGAGTTCGGTGCTGGTAGTGGTGTGCTTGCTGCTCAAATATTGTTTGAATTAGGTCGATTAGAGTGCCTACCAAAGTTTTATTATATTCTTGAGTTGAGTAGTGAGCTAAAACACCGACAGCGCCAGACTATTGCTAAAGCGTTGCCAGAATTACTAGAACGAGTTATATGGCTAGATAAGTTGCCAGAAGGCTTTAATGGAGTGGTGATTGCTAATGAAGTATTAGACGCTATGCCTGCTAAGCGTTTTATGCAAAAAGACGGTGAATTTCATGAACTTTGTGTTGACATTGATAACGATCAGCTTAATTGGAAACTGGATGATACTGTTTTTAAAAAATCAACTATCAAGCTACCCAGTGGAACAGATGAAGGTTATACAACTGAGGTAAATCTAAGAGCTATGGCTTGGATTGATTCGCTATATGAGGCACTCGATGAGGCGTTAGTCTTAATTGTTGATTACGGCATGCATAGAGATGAGTACTTTCATCCGCAAAGACTTGATGGCACACTTCGTTGCTATTATCAGCATAAAGCCAGCGATGATCCTTTTGTGCATATTGGTGAACAGGATATCACCACTTCAGTTAATTTTTCAGATATGGCAGATCAAGCAAAAGTCTCAGGTTTTAAAGTAGCTGGATATGCCACGCAAGCCTTGTTTTTAATCGCACTGGGTATTGATGAATATCTTCTTGAAGAGCAAGATGAGAATAAACGTATCAGCCTAGCTCAACAGGTTAAGCAGTTAGTTCTACCTAGTGCCATGGGTGAAAGTTTTAAAATTTTGGCTTTGAGTAAGTCGACACACGTAAAATTAACTGGATTTAAAGAACAAGACTTAAGTCATAAGTTGTAAACTTGTCATTATTATGGATTTCATTCAAACAATAGTATTATCACTCGTTCAGGGACTAAGTGAATTTTTGCCAATCTCTTCTTCTGCGCACTTAATTCTTGTGCCTAAGTTAACCGATTGGCCAGATCAGGGACTGGCATTTGATGTGGTCGTTCATCTAGGTACGTTAAGCGCTATTGTGTTTTATTATCGAGCGATTATTCGCATCCTTATTCAAGATTTTTTCTATTCAGTGATTAAAATTCAGACGGTGGGTCAATCAAAACTAGCTTGGGGCGTTTTACTTGGCACCATTCCAGTTGGCTTAGCAGGTCTACTATTTAAAGATTTTATTGAGCTTAATTTACGCTCAACTGAGGTTATTGCTTATTCAACGCTTGTGTTTGGTTTGTTATTAGGTTTCTCGAGTTGGATTAATAGCCGAAATAAAAACCCTAGGTCTGAATTAAATTGGCAAGATGTTGGTTTTGTTGGCGTCATGCAGGCTTTAGCATTGGTTCCAGGTACATCTAGATCAGGTATTACCATTACAGCAGGTTTGTTGATTGGACTATCTCGAAATATGTCAACTCAATTTGCCTTTTTATTGTCTGTTCCTGTTATTACGCTGTCAGCCTTGTTAATGCTACTGGAATTATCTCAACAACCACAAATGGTTGATTGGCCTATGTTAGCCATTGGGTTTCTAGTGGCAGGATTGAGTGCGTATTTTACAGTGGTGTTTTTTATTAAATTATTAGACACTATTGGCTTAATGCCCTTTGTTGTTTATCGAATTATTTTAGGAGTGTTGTTATTAGCAATCTAACCCCACAGCCAATTTATAGAAAAGACTATAAGCCAAGTAACTATTTGATTCACACCACAGATCTTAGTTTTGATCTACGTGAGCATGAAACATTGGTGAACTCAAAGATTCATTTTTACAAAAATCCTAATAGTCAAGCGGCTGAAAATAGTCTGTTTTTAAATGGTGTGGATCTTGAATTAATCTCAATTACGATTAAAGGTGTCACGCCTAAGTATAAGCTAACACCAGAAGGGTTGCAGCTTCAAGATTTGAGTGATGAATTTGTTCTAGAAATATGTAATCGAATTCACCCTGAAAGTAATACCAGCTTAAACGGGTTATACCAGTCTAGCAAAAACTACTGTACTCAATGTGAAGCGCACGGTTTTAGACAAATAACTTATTATCTAGATAGACCTGATGTGCTAAGTGTTTTTACAACACACATTAAAGCGCAGGGTGATCGTTACCCTGTACTGCTTAGTAATGGCAATTTATTAAAAGCATCTTCGGGTCAAGTAACTTGGCATGATCCAACTCCTAAGCCATGCTATCTTTTTGCCTTGGTGGCCGGAGACTTTGCTGTTTTAGAAGATAATTACACAACATTGTCTGGTCGAGAAGTGGCACTTAAGATTTATGTTAAAGAGCATAATATTGGCAAAACTCAATTTGCCATGGATTCACTTAAGCGCTCGTTTGCCTGGGATGAATCACGCTTTAACCTAGAGTACGACTTGGATATTTATATGATTGTTGCAGTTGATGATTTCAACATGGGTGCAATGGAAAATAAGGGTTTAAATATTTTTAATTCAACCTATGTTTTGGCAGAGCCTAAGACAGCTACCGATAAAGACTTTATTAATGTTGAGGCGGTTATCGGACATGAATATTTTCATAATTGGACGGGTAATAGAGTAACGTGCAAGGATTGGTTTCAGTTGAGTCTTAAAGAGGGGTTAACTGTTTTTAGAGATCAAGAATTTACCTCTGACCTTCATTCACGCTCAATTAAGCGCATTGAAGATGTCAATGCTTTGCGTACTTTCCAGTTTGCTGAAGATGCAGGTCCTATGAGCCACCCTGTAAGACCTGAAAGCTATATTGAAATGAATAATTTTTACACCTTGACAGTCTATGAAAAGGGCGCAGAAGTTATTCGCATGATTCATAGTTTTTTAGGCGAAGCAGGTTTTCAAAAAGGCATGAAGCTTTATTTTGAACGCCACGATGGTGATGCGGTAACAATTGATGACTTTGTAGCTAGTATGAGCGATGCTAATCAATTTGATTTTTCTCAATTTATGACTTGGTACTCTCAACCTGGCACGCCTAGTATTAGCATCAAAACAAACTATGATGAGAAAAATGAACGCTTTCATGTTGAAGTTGAACAAAACAATGGGTGCAACTATTTTCTTCCACTGAACTATGCTTTGCTAGATGATCAGGGTAATGAGTTAAAAGAAGGCATGTTAACCATTAAAAACCAAAAAGAAGCTTTTGTTTTTGAGGGTATGAAATCACGCCCAACGCCTTCTTGGTTGCGAGGATTTTCTGCACCAATTCATTTATTATCAGATGTAACATTTGAACAGAAAATATTTTTAGTTGGGCATGATAGTGATGCTTACGTGGTTTGGGATAGTGCACAACAAATCTGGTTATCATTGATCTTAACGCCCAATAAAGTTCATGAGAAGTTATTCTTTAATGCAATAGAAAATCTCGCTCAAACCAGGCAAGATAAATCATTAGTTAGCGAGATCTTAACCCTACCTTCAGAGCGATTTTTACATCAAAAAGTAGCCGTGATTGATGTGTTTGACATTCATCAAAAGCGCGAAGAAATGGCGAACAAAGTATTAAATAGATTTAAGCCTTTGTTGTTAGAGCTTTATCATTCATCAAATAATAATAAAACTTACCAGTTAACCCCTGAAGCAGTGGG
>CAYYGB010000005.1:0-16209 GCA_964471285.1 uncultured Candidatus Thioglobus sp. | reverse complement strand
AGCAAATTCACGACCTGTTCTTTCTAAGTCAGCTGCCGGAACACCTGTAATCTTAGCTGCCCATGCTGGCGTATAAGGCACGCTTTCATCATCGTACGAAGTGGCTAGGTTATCACCCAGTCCACGATCAATACCGTATTGTGCGATTTGTAAATCACATACCGATGTCACCATAACTTCATCGCCATTTGCAAGTGTTAGTTTGCGCACTGGAATCTTACGAACTAGAGAGTCACCCTGTTCAGGTGTAAAGTGAGGGAAGGTTACATCAGCAACTGCATCTTTAGTATCGATACAGCTTAACTCTGCTTCAATTTCTTTACCTTGAGCCTCTTCTAGAATATTCCATTTACCTTCTTCACCCCAACGATAACCAATTGATCCGTTTGGTGAAACAAAGCTATTTGATTTAGAATCAAAAACAACTGTCTTCCACTCAGGATTGTTGTCTTCACCCATGTTTTTATCAAAGTCTGAAGCACGAAGGAATCGACCCGTAACTAGCTTGTCGTTAACTTTTTCTAAGATAACTTGCATTGGGAAGTCGGTAAAACTACGTGCATATTCTGCAAAGTAAGGATCTTGCTTGTCAACATGGAATTCTTTCAAGGCCACGTGGCCCATTGCCATAAAGGCAGCTGCATCTGTGCCTTGTTTTACTGGCATCCAAAGATCAGCAAACTTCACGTATTCTGCATAGTCTGGCGCCATGGAAACAATTTTTGTACCGTTGTAACGCGACTCAGTCATAAAGTGCGCATCTGGTGTACGTGTCATTGGTAGGTTGGCACCACAAATAATAATATATTTAGAGTTGTACCAATCTGCTGATTCAGGTACATCTGTTTGTTCACCCCATACCTGTGGAGAAGCAGGTGGTAAATCACAATACCAATCGTAGAATGAACCTACACCGGCACCAATCATGGATAAGTATCTAGAGCCTGCAGCGTATGAAATCATACTCATTGCTGGAATTGGAGAGAAACCATAGATACGGTCAGGTCCGTATTTTTTAATAGTATAAACGTTTGCAGCAGCCGTCATTTCAACCACTTCATCCCATTCTGCACGAACAAAGCCGCCAAGGCCACGAACACCAACATAAGAATCACGCTTTTCTTTATCAGATTGAATCGCTTCCCATGCTTCAACTGGGTCTTTACCCGTAGCACGCTCAGCACGATATAAATCAAGCAATCGACCACGAATTAGTGGATATTTAATACGGTGTGGAGAATATAAGTACCAAGAGAATGAGGCGCCACGTTGACAGCCACGAGGCTCGTGATTAGGTAAATCTTCACGAGTACGTGGGTAGTCAGTTTGCTGCATTTCATAAGAGACTAAGCCATTTTTTACAAAGATCTGCCATGAACAGCCACCTGTACAGTTCACGCCATGTGTAGATCGAACTACTTTGTCATGACGCCAACGATTACGGTAAGTATCTTCCCATGCTCGATCCTCACCAGTAACAATACCGTGTCCTTTAGAGAAGGTTGATTTCGTACGACTAAGATATTTAAGTCTGTCTAAAAAATGACTCATATTTTTTTCTCCTGTTTATCTCTTCTTTGTTAATTAAAAATCTCTGTTGTAAAGATAAATTTTGCTCACATTTGTAAAATAAACATTGATGTAGGTCAACAAAATCAAACTCTTTATTAAAAATAACTATTAAAAATTATTTTTAATAAAGAAGAGCAGCTTTAGCCGCTCGACTTATGTGTTAATATTTATGGATTGTGGAACTCAGCGTTCTTACGTAAGTAGAACCACCAGTTAATCACCATACAAACTGCGTAGAACACGGCAAAACCATATAAAGCATTCTCAGGTGTTGTTAGCTTGATTTGCTCACCAAACACTTTAGGAATGATGAATGCGCCATAGGCTGCCACTGCAGATGTCCAACCCAGAACCGGACCAGCCTGCTCTTTGTTAAACACTTGTGAGATTGTTCTAAAGGTAGAACCATTACCCAAGCCTGTCATTGCAAATAAGACTACAAATAGGATTAAGAATGGCCAGAAAAACTCCTCAGGCGTTGCACTTGCATAAGCTTGTTTCATGTAATAAGCCACACCAAGTGCTGACAGAACCATAACACCAGAAATGATTTGTGTTACTTTTGCACCGCCAATCTTATCGGCAATCATGCCACCAATTGGACGAATAAGTGCACCAACAAAGGCACCCATCCAAGCATAGGTCAATGCAGAAGGTCCATTTAGATTCACCGTACTATGAGTCATAATGCCATCAACCATAATATGCTGGAAGCCAAAAATAACTTTAATAGATAACGCTAATGTCGCAGCATAACCAATGAATGATCCAAATGTCATGGTGTAGATGATTGTCATCGCCCAAGTATGCTTATTACCAAATATTTTGTATTGGCGACTGATTCCTTCTTTGTAGTCACTGCCAAGAGGTAGCAACTTAAGCAACAATACTGTCATTGCAATAATGATTGGTAATACCACCCATTTACTAATCATTAAACCTGACCCAGAAGCAACTTCAGGTAGCATTAGCCATAGACCAAATGCTGCTGTTGAAAGACCTAGAACCAACATAACAATAATCTTAATAAACGCACCCATGGTTGAGCCAATATTTGGAGAGACGTGATCTTCCGTGATATTGTTCATACCCATCCAAGTGGCAATTGACAATGGAATCAAGATAATCAACCAAACATAACCTGCATTCTGTAAGTAAGTATCTGTCCCTGCTGGGATTTTACCGATCAGGGTACCTGAAGCAATTTGTAGCTCTGTTGGGTTACCCATTACTGCGAGTGTCATTACCAATGGAATAACGATTTGCATCGTAGTTACACCAAAATTACCCAAGCCTGCATTCATTCCAAGAGAATAACCTTGAATCTTCTTAGGGAAGAAAAATGAGATATTTGACATTGATGAAGCAAAGTTACCGCCACCAAAACCAGATAATAACGCTAATATCTGAAACTGCCAGAAAGGAGTATCTGGTGTCGACAACGCCATACCTAAACCTAAGGCTGGTAACACCAGCAGAGAGGTGGTTAAGAAAATAGTATTTCTACCACCTGCTAAGCGAATAAAGAATGTCGAAGGAATTCTTAATGTTGCACCTGATAATCCAGCTATCGCCGCTAAGGTGAATAACTGAGATTTATCAAAGTCACCATAGCCCGTGTTCATCATTTGCACGGTAATAATACCCCACATTAGCCATGTGGCAAAACCTGCCAACAAGCTTGGGATAGAAATCCACAAGTTTCGGTTAGCTATTGCTTTACCTGTGCTTTCCCACTCGGACGAATCATCCGGATTCCAGCTTTTTATATCTTTAGCCATTAGTAGCTCCTCTTATTAAAAATTATTAAAATTATTTATCAGCCAGTGCATCTGCACGTGCCTGAAGAATATTGCTGTCTTTTTTCTCTTTGCCGAAAGTAAAGTACATCCAAATTAGTGATACCGCTGTTGCGCCATATAGCAACATAAAGATCACTGAATTAACACCGGTGTAGTCAATTAAAACACCAAACATAATGGGTAATAAAAATCCACCTAGTCCGCCTGCCAATCCAACAATGCCTGATACCACACCAATATTATTTGGATACTCATCGGATAAAAACTTGAACACTGATGCCTTACCAAAACCCCAGGCAATACCTAATACAAAAAGCAATGAGGTGAACACCCAAACATTAAGACTTAAGTCAAAACTTGTTTCACCTGTTGTGGTTTTGATAATCAATGAGGTTTGAGGGTATGACATAAAAAACAACGCAACTAAAGAAACCCACATTACCCACCAAGTTACTTTATAAGCACCATATTTATCTGAAAACCAGCCACCTAGTGCACGAACAACACCTGAAGGCAGTACAAAGATTGCGGCCAAAAGTGCAGCAGTTTGGAGCTCAAATCCATACTCATTAATGTAATATTTTGTCATCCATAGCGATAAGGCAACAAACCCACCAAAAACTAATGAATAGTACTGCATATATTTCCAAAGTTTAGGATCGTTCAACGCTTTTAACTGCTCTTTCATACTTATATTTTTAGCCGTATGATGAGCTGGATCTTCATAAGTAAACATCCAATAAGCAACAACCACAACCACCATAGCCACTGCGTAAACTTTGGGAACTACTTGCCAGCCATAAGCAATTACCAATGAAGGGGCAATAAATTTAGTCAGTGCAGCACCTGCGTTACCCGCACCAAAAATACCCATGGCAAAGCCTTGATGCTCTTTGTCAAACCATTTGGCGGTATAAGCAATACCCACCGAGAAAGACGCACCCGCAATACCAACAAATAAACCTAATACTAAAAATTGCCAATACTCAGTTGCATTACCAATAAACCATAAAGGAATGATCATGGCCAACATCAGAACCATATAAACAATTCGACCTCCGATCTTGTCCGTCAACATTCCTACGGGTAATCTAAAAATCGAACCTGTTAAGATAGGGGTGGCCACCAATAAGCCAAATTGTGTCTCTGATAACTCAAGTAATTCCTTAATTGGAATACCAATAATTGAGAACATAACCCAAACTGCAAAACACGCCGTAAATGCAATTGTATTTGCCGCCAAAACTGAATTAGCTTGTGCAGTATGGCTTTTAATCATTGGTAAACCCATTACATCTCCTATTTTATAAATTTAATAATACTTGTCAGCGATTTTGCCTTTAACCACCCTATCAACCTTGACCTAGGTCAATTTATAAGACTATTTTTAATTTTCTTGACTTGCGTCAAGAAAACCGGTCTAATCTGTTTTTTTAAATTTATGATTACTTTCTATTGGTTTTTTAGGATTAAAATTATCAAAATTTCAACTAAAAATAAACATGAATAATACAAATATAAAAATTGGCTTTATTACAATTTCAGACCGAGCTGCTCGTGGCGAATATGAAGATATTGGCGGACCCGCCATGCAAACTTGGATTAAAGATGCTGTTTTATCACCCTATAAAATAGAGAGCGTTATTATTGAAGATGAGCAGCCTTTAATTGAGAAAACAATGATTGACTTTGCTGACAATAAACATTGCAATTTAATCCTAACCACAGGTGGTACAGGCCCTACCACGCGTGATGTCACTCCTGAGGCAACTCATGCAGTATGTGAACGTATTTTTGATGGGTTTGCAGAGCAGATGCGTAATGTATCATTACGAACCGTGCCAACGGCGATTTTATCGCGTCAGACAGCAGGTACACGAGGAACAAGCTTAATCATTAACTTACCGGGAAAGCCGGCGGCTATTGCCGTATGCCTAGGTGCAGTATTTTTAGCAGTACCGAAGTGTTTAGAGCTATTAGATGGCTCCAATATTCAAATAGATTTGGACTTTGTTGAACAGAACTTTGATTAAGGGTTAATCAGCCTTTTTTCCCAGAAAATAAGCGGCAGTTAGCGCCTTAGTCAAGGCTTCACTATGTTGATCTTTAGGAATATACTGATTCATAATCAACTCAACTTTAGGAATACATTCCGCTTGTTGATGTTGCTCTTTTAATAGAGCTAAATCTAGATTGCCATCTTTAACGCAGCCCACAACACAGCCTTTTTCATTGTAAAAACTAATACCTTGATCCAGCATAATTTCTAGCTGATAAGAGTACAGATCAATATCATTGGCTTTTGCAATGGATAAATAAACTGAATTGAAAAAATCATCATGATAAATAACGTGATCAATATCGATCACATTTTTTAATTCATAATGTTGGCCTTGGTAGTCAAACTCAACTTTAGCAGTAACGGTATTTGTAAACATTATTTAGTTAGTGATAAAAATAATTGCGGCAGTTCTTTTGGTAAAGATTCAATGCGATCAATCACTGAATAATGTGAGCCAAAAATATCCGAAATATATTCATCTGCCTTTTTGTCTAAACTAATACAATATGGATACATACCTTTTTGTTGCGCCTCTTGAACAGCTTTATGAGTATCTTGAATTAGTGCCTGAGGATCATGAATATCAATGTCAGCAGGTTCGCCATCAGTTAGGATTAGCATCAATTTTTTGTCACTTTGTTGTAAATCCAAGTAATGCGCTCCATGACGAATAGCCGCACCCATGCGGGTTGAATATTCTGCTTTAAGATCTGCCAAACGTGATTTCACAGAATCATCCCAATGCTCGTTATAGCCCTTAATATGATAATACATGACTTTCTGTCTTGTATCTGAATTAAAGCCTGCTATGGCAAAGTTGTCGCCCAATTGCTCTACTGCCCAAGCTAATAAAGATACTGCTTCTTGTGAGAGCTCTAGAATAGTTTGTCCTGTCGAGCCTACTGTCTCATTTAATGATTGAGATAAATCTAGTAATAACAGTACTGAGACACTGCGAGAGTCATGTTCAAAATCAACATTAATACGTGTATCAGGCTGTGAGCCATTTTTGATATCAATCACACTACGTAGTGCAATGTCCAAATCTAGTTCAGCGCCCTCTTCTTGGTAGCGTATGCGCTTTTTATTCTGTGGTTTTAATAGATCTAGCACCTTTCTTAGTTGGTTTACCAAAGCTGAGTGTTTTTCTAAGATATTATCGATCTTAGATGCATCCGTATGGGAATGAAGCCTTTCATACACCGCGGCCCAATCTGGCTTATAGGATTCATACGCATAGTCCCACTCATCATAATAATGTGGCGGTATAACGTCAATCTCCTCATCAACTTGATCTTCAGTTTTTTTCTGATGCTCGAAAATATTATCTTCCTCATCAAAATCTTCAATAAATAACCACATTGAGCGATTATCATCGCGATAGGTTACTTCAGTATTTTCAAAATAAACACTGGCCAATGCATCAGACTTATTACGAGTTTTAATCAAATAACTCACGCCAAGACTTAAGCTATCTGATGTGGTTGACTTTCCTAAATCCATTAGCTTTTTAAACTTATCTACAAACTCTAAAATGACTTCATTTTGATAAGGATGATTATCATCAAGTAATGCTCGAGTTAGCATAATAGCGCGATGGCGTAAACAAGATTGGTTAGCATCATCGCAATCAAATTCATCAACAATTGGAATAAGATTAAGCCATAAACTCTTCAGTCCTGGGTATTGTGCAATGGCTAAATGTTCAACACGGGCATCTTCAAATATTTCGGTGAAAAAGCGTTGCTGTGGAGAGACGTTATCGGCCACAATTTTAGTGGTAAATTGATGATGTGCTACTAAATGCGCCACAAGAGCCATATAGCGCTTGCAGCCATTAACACCATTCAATTCTTGATAAATATCTGGCAGGCGAATAATATCATCTTCTAAATACGGATGAAAATGCTCTAGCTTTTCAAAATCTGGCGAATATGGGGCATACATGAAATCAGTTTTCCATAATGCTCTTTGAAATAAGTTAATTGGGCGCTCAATATCACAAAACAACAAGCCTTTTCTTTGACGCTGAAATACTGCTTTTGAATCAGCTGTTGTTAATGAGAAATACTCTTCTTGACGATCAGGATGATGCATAAAGTATCGTAGTCCATAATCAATCCACGCATAAATACCTTTAAAGTCTAACTGCTCTAATAGTAAATTAATGTTGCCAAGCATGGCTCTGAGTGATGGGGAAGGGTGAGTATCATGGATGCCATGAACTGAGAAGGTAGTTTTGGACAAGTGATATTCAATTAAAGCCAGGTATTCATCAAGTTGGTCTTTATTAATATGCTCAACAACAATAATAAAACTATCTAAAAATCCTTTAACAGCAGCTTTATTAGGTGTTCTACAAATTTTATTATAAGTAAAGTCAACAATTTTGGTGATACTGCCATCGCCAAAATGTTCACCTGCCCACGGCATTGTTTTTAAAAAAGAAATCGAAAGTTGGTCACCTTGACCAATTTTAGCTAAGAATTCTGCACCCTTATAATATTCATCCAGACTAGTCTCTGATAAATGTTCAACTGCTTGGCTAATATTTAACGCAAATGCCTCTTGTACAGATTCAAAAGCACAATCCAATGGCTTATATTGACTTTGTTCGGTCATAAATTATTTACCAGTTAGCCAAAAATTACATCAATTGCACCATTCATCGTTGTGCGTACTTCTTGATCATCTGTAATAGGGCAAACTAATGCCATATGACAAGCATCTTTAACTTCAACGCCAAAGGTAATCAATGTGCCGGCATAGTTAAGCAAGCGAGTTGAAGCACCTTCATCAAGACCATGGCCCACTAAATTACGGGTTGCTTCGGCAAGCTTGACCAGCTTAGCCGCAGTATCAGCATCTACACCTGATTCTTTTACAACGATACTGGCTTCTAACTCAGCTGAAGCATAATCAAAATCCATGCCGGTAAAACGCTGCTTGGTTGATTGCTTAAGATCTTTCATTAATGATTGATAACCTGGATTATATGAAATCACTAATTGGAAATCCGGGTGCGCTTTAACCAGCTCTCCTTTTTTATCCAGCATTAACTCACGACGGTGATCAGTTAATGAGTGAATGACCACCATAGTATCTTGTCTAGCTTCTACAATTTCATCCAGATAACAAATAGCGCCATGACGCGCTGCTAAAGTTAGCGGCCCATCCACCCAGCGAGTACCATTTGCATCTAGTAAATAACGACCAATCAAATCTGAGGCAGTAATATCTTCATTACATGACACGGTGATAATAGGCTTGTCTAGCTTGTGGGCCATGTGTTCAATAAAGCGAGACTTACCACAACCTGTTGGTCCTTTAACCATAACAGGCAGTCTTGCATTGTACGCCGCAGTATATAGTTCTACTTCGTTTGATTGTGCTTCATAAAATGGCTCTAATTCAATTTTAAATTGATTGATATCGAAATCTGACATAATTCTATCCTGATTAATTTAAAGCCATACTCAATGCAATGGCTTGTCTATCATGAAACGCTTACATAAATAAGAACGCTTATTCCTATTTATGTAAGGGTCTCTTAAACAAAAAAGCCTCTACATGAAGCAGAGGCTTTTTATAACTAAGAGTTACAAGGTTATTTGTGAACGCCTAGCTTATCTCTCCAACCTTCAAATAAAAGGTCTGCATCACCTGGGAACGACTCGAATGCACGAGCAAATTCATGATGTTCTTTAGCAAACTCAATTGGATCTGCTTTAGCCATCCAACATTCATATGCTTGACGTAGTGACTTAGCGCCTGCTGCAGGAGAATCAATATGACCGTAAGAACCACCACCAGAAGTGTTGATCACGTTACCGTGACCTAAGTTCTCAAAGAAACCTGGAAGACGTAATGCATTCATACCACCAGAAATAATTGGTGTAGTTGGCTTCATACCAAACCACTCTTGGTGGAAGAAAGGACCATCGGCGCTATCACGCTCAATCATGTATGCGATATGCTTATCATCTGTACCACCTTCCATCTTACCAAAGCCCATGGTACCCACGTGGATACCAGACGCACCCATAAGGCGAGAAAGCTTAGCAAGAACAAACGCAGTGTAACCACGAACTGAAGAAGGTGACGTAATCGCACCATGGCCAGCTCTATGGTAATGTAAGTATTGATCAGGGAAGTTACGACGTGCAGTTGTAACCATGCCACAACCACCAACATAACCATCAACTAGGAATGCAACGTGGTGAGCATTCTCACCAAATGTTTCTAAAATATATTCGCCACGAGCAATCATTTCATGATGATCGTCAGCGGTAATGTTTGCAGAGAAAATCTTAGCTTCGCCAGGTTCATCTTGTGCACGCTTCATTGCATCAGCAACTAAAGGCGTTACATCCTTCATACGAGCATATTTTTGGTTACCTTGAGGCTCATCATTCTTAATAAAGTCTCCACCTAACCAGAACTGGTAAGCAGCTTCAGCAAAAGGCTTCGGACGAAGACCTAACTTAGGTTTAATAATAGTACCTGCAATGTAACCACCGTTGTTACGGTCGCGACCTAATAGGTTCCATAAGTCTGTAATGTCCATTGAAGGGCCATCAAAAATATCAAGCATTTGCTTGGGAACATGGAAATCAACCATTTGCGCACACTGTACATCACCCATGCCTTGGTTATTACCAATCGCAAGTGTTAGGAAAGACACAACCATTGCACGGCCGTCAATTACGTTACGGTCAAATAAATCACATGGGTATGCAATTTTCATGATGCCTTTAGCTTCATCAATTTCGTATACCATTGCATCTAAGTCTTTAGTAAAGTCATCAGTTGTTGATACCTCTACGTTTGTACCTGTTGATGACTCTGCCGCAAGATGAGCAGCAGTTTCTAAATAACCACTAAAACCAGGCATTGGTGTCATGGTGTAAGCAACAAGAATATGGCCGCCTTCAGCTAATAGCGTATCTTCATCTAATGACAAATCAGCATATCTATTCGATTGATCCATTGTGGACTCCTATCTATGAAAAACATACATTTTATATTAACATTAATTTAAATAAGGTTTTTATTATCCCTTTTAAAAGAAATACTTATAATTTATAGGGTTTATATATGTTATTTAGAGAATGCAACAAAAAAATCAATAATTTGATAAATTTTTGAAGCTAAAGAGAGGCTGAAAGTTATGTTTTACTTGACTGTTTAAATAAAATTTAAGACTTTAAACAACAGACAGATATAATCAAGAAAAATGGGGATCACCTTAATAATTAATCAGTTCTTTATGAATGAGGAATTGTAGATAGTAGAGTTTTACTACTAACAACTTAAGATTTTAAATAAAGCTAACTCGGCTTAACAATACTAAAGACTTAGCATATTAGAAAGTCGCTGACGATAAGTCGTACTTTCTTCAGGGTTGGTTTTTTCTAGCATGTTACAAATCATACCAATCATTTCGCGAGCAGCGCCTTCTCTAAATTCAGTGTCATTTTGTTGAATTTCAAATAGTAACTCCACGCCTTGTGGGATATCATGCTGTGCAATATGACAAACTGCTAAATCAAAACGCAATTGATTGTTATCAGGTGACTTAAGTAATGACACTTTCAAAGCTTCTAAACCAAGTGTAGCTTTCGCCAATTTTTTAAAATTTAATTGACTAGAGATTGATAAACCAATTTCACTTTCTTTAGCCTTATCGCCTAATTTATTAAACAAGCCTTCAGCTTGGTCAAGCTCATTAATATCTAAAAATACTTGCACCATGTCTAATGCGACTCTAACATTCCCAGGGTCTGATGATATTGCCTGTGTTAGTAGCATAATGGCACTAGAGGTGTCTCCAGCTAGGTGTTTTTCTCGAGCCTGTTCACGCAGACTATCTGATTCACGAAAAATTCCGTAATGCTTAAGCAGTAATCTTAACTCATCAGAATTGTACTCACCCTCTTCTTTTTGAACAGGTTGGCCATCTTTAAATACAACCAAAGTTGGAACATTAACAATTGAAAACTGTTTTTTTAATTCTTCTTGCTCATCAATATCAATTTTGGCAAAAATAAACTCACCTGGGAATTCTTTTGCTAGGTCTGATAAGACGTCAGACATTTTGATACAAGGGCCCGACCATACACCCATAAATTCAACGATAACTGGAATCTGTGCAGAATTATGAATAACTAAATCTTCAAAGTTATTTTGGCTAACTTCAAATATTAATGCTGATTTCTCTTGTTGGTTTTGGCTACTCACGTTGGCTTCCTTTATAACTTATTTAGATTGAAATAAAATTGATTTTATTGATTGATAATTAGTGGCGATATTACGAAGATTTTCTTCGCCTTTATCAGCACTAATTAAATTATTTTGTAAATCCTTAACTTGATCTACATACATTTTTTTTAAGGTATCTAGTGTAGCACTTATCTCATAAACACTTGGATTATCTATATCTTCCCAGTCTTGGGGTAATGTACGCGGGTACTTGGGGATAAATTCTATTAACTTTTCATCATCTTCAAACACCAAATAACTAAGACGTTAAGCTTGCAAACAACAAAGGTAGTTGCTCTGGCAATTTCTCAACATTCTCGATAACTGTATAGTTGTTTTCACCAAAGATACGTTTCACATAAGCATCTGCATGAGGATCTAGTGTTAGACAGTATGTTAATACGCCTGTTGAATACAATTCCTCAACTGCTTTTTTAGTGTCAAAACGTAGGTGTTGCGGATCTGTTTCATCAATATCTGCTGGCTCACCGTCGGTCACTAACAAAATTAGCTTGCGCTTTTCTTGTTGCTTGTGAAGATGTGTACCTGCATGACGAAGTGCTGCACCCATACGAGTTGATAAACCGCCCTGCATACCAGCAAGACGAGCTTTTGCTTCATCATCAAAATGTTGATTAAAGTCTTTTAAGCGGAAATATTGAACATCATGACGTCCATCTGAAGCAAAACCATGGAGAGCAAAAGGGTCGCCAATGCCTTCAATAGCAGTTGATACTAGTGTTGCCGCTTCACGTGTTAATTGTAAAATTGTCTTGTCAGAATCACCCACTTTTTCATTGGTTGACTCTGATAAATCCATCAATACAACAACAGATAAATCTCTTGTATTAAGCACGTTTCTCATGGTGATACGCGGATTAGGCTGTTCACCCATACGAATGGCGATCATGGCATCAATAGCGGCGTTAAGATCTACTTCATCGCCATCTTCCATACCACGAACACGCTGAACACCCGCTGGCGTTAGTAGATCGATAATTTGACGAATTCTATGAGCAATAGGCTTATGTTCTAATAAAATTTGGTCAATATCTTCAGGGTTACCCATGGTTGGTCGACGCTCATAGACCGTTGCCCAATCTGGACGATGTAGTTGAATCTGGTAATCCCATTCTTGATAATGGAAAGGATCCGAAATAGGCTCCTTTCCCATTAGATCGTTAAATGATGTTGCATTATCAGTAAGATCGTCTTCATAGGCACGCATGTTATCTTCACACACCCAAACCTCCTGTGCATCATCACCTGCTAGTTCACAATCAACTTCATGTGCCATCATTAGTGGGCTTACCTTATAACGGACTTGACGCTGACTGGCCGCCAAATACTCAACACCCATATCCCAATTGATATCTTCATAGTGCCAGATAATACGATTATCGTCGCGATAATCAACTCGATAACGCTCAAGAATTCTTAAACTAGGGACTGCTTTCCTACCTGCAAATATATTGTAAAGCGCAACACCCAATCTCCATGAAAATTGGTTATTATCTTGATTAGCTTCAATTTCTGCGTGAAATTTAGCAGCAATTTCATTAAGTTGCTCATCAGAACCCTTAGTATTACTATCTAGTAGTTGCACTGCAAAACCCTCAAGGGTTTCCATGGTTTTATGCTCTGCTGGCTCTTCATGCTCTAGCAACATTAAAGAGTGCCATAACTTCTTCAAGCCTGGAAATTCTTGAGCCGCTTTATATTCAACACGAGCATCTTCAATCAAACCAATGAAGAACATCTGTGCTGGACTTAGTTGTTCGGCAGACATAGGTTGAGTGGTATACATCATGTGGGCTGCCATATGAGCAACTGTCGCACGATAAATTTCCAAACCTTCGATGCCTTCGATATCATCGAGCGCATCAGGTACATACAAAATCAAATTTTCTACATGTGGTCGAAAATCAGTATATTCAGCACCGGTTGGACGAACAAAGAAATCACGACCCCAAAGGGCACGTAAATAAAAATTAAGCTTTCGTTGAACTCTCACAAATAAAACACCGCGTCTCTCATGCTCTAACATAGCGCGTGAGTCTGCTGACTCTAGTGCGAAATATGAAGTTAGGTTTTTAAAATCACGGCGATAAGCTTTAGCGCCAAACTGAGCCCAGCGACGTAAGCCACTTAAAGTTAATTTAGAAAGTAATTCATCAATGTTAAGCAACATTGGTCGAATGCCTCTAGCAGCTGTTGAAGCTAACTGATGAATCATAGTTAAGTAGCCACGAACTAATTGGGCATCACCTAAGTGTCTAGCAA
The DNA here is from genome assembly GCA_964471285.1 of uncultured Candidatus Thioglobus sp. Classification (GTDB taxonomy): domain Bacteria; phylum Pseudomonadota; class Gammaproteobacteria; order PS1; family Pseudothioglobaceae; genus Thioglobus_A. The sequence continues at coordinate 2,229 of CAYYGB010000005.1, read as the reverse complement.
CAATTGGCAAGTTTGACAACAACAAAGAGATTACTTCACCAGAAGTTAGTGAAGAGGCCTTCATGGCAGCAGTAACGCAGTGAGGAATAATATCCTCGCCACATTCTTTTGCCATTTGAGGCATAACTTCAAGATATGTGATTACAAGATCATTACCCCTTCCAAGGCTACACAATGATTTAGCGCCGTCCAAATAATCTTTTAGACCTGCAGGCGAAATTACGCGTGCTGCATCAGCAAAAGTTGCATCCAGAACACTTCTCACCTCAGGGGAAACTTTTTCTAGAAATTCAGCGTACTCTTCAAGTAGTAGTATCGATGACATAACAAAAATACCTTAAGTTAAATTTAACTAATGAATTAAATATTTACCAAAAAAAACACCTAGACATGCCAGGTGTCTAAATCGATTTAACCAATAAATGTTTGAACTGCAGCTTTAAGCGTATCGCGCATATCAGGATCATCCGTTAATGGCGTGATCATGGTCATGCTACAAGCATCTTCAGCATTCACACCTTTAGCGATAAGCTGACCTGCATATACCAATAAACGAGTAGAGATACCTTCGTCAAGGCCGTGACCCTTAAGGTTTCTAGCACGATGTGCAATTTGGACTAGCTTTTCAGCCATTTCTTTATCAACACCAGATTCTTTAGAAACAATTGCAACTTCTAATTCAGTCTCAGGGTAATCAAAATCCATTCCACCAAAACGCTGCTTCGTAGATTGCTTCAAGTCTTTCATTAAGCTTTGGTAACCAGGGTTATAGGAAATAACCAATTGGAAATCAGGATGTGCCTGAATAATCTCGCCTTTTTTATCTAGTGGTAAAGAGCGACGGTGGTCAGTTAATGGGTGAATAACTACTGTTGTATCTTGACGTGCTTCAACGATCTCATCAAGGTAGCAAATTGCACCAATACGGGCTGCAGTTGTTAACGGGCCATCTTGCCATTTAGTGCCATCTTTATCTAATAGAAAACGACCAACAAGGTCAGAGGCTGTCATGTCTTCATTACAAGCAACAGTAATTAAAGGCTTGCCTAATTTCCAGGCCATGTGCTCAACAAAGCGTGATTTACCACACCCTGTTGGTCCTTTAATCATCATTGGCATACGGACATCGTAAGCTGATTCGTATAATTCAATTTCTTTATCGATAGCCTCATAGTAAGGCTCATCTTTAATCATGTACTGCTTAGGATCTACTGTTGTATTAGACATACTTTACTCCACTTATATTATTCATCTTCATCATCAGTTTCCAGTTCGCCCGACCAGCCAGTTTGCTTGGCAAAATTAATGGCTTCGTCGTGTATTCTGAAATGGCGCTCTTTTAGTTCTGGTGGTAAATAACTTACCATACATCCATATTTATCCCATTCGGCGTTAACCTTTTGTAACAGGGCATCAATACCGCTGATATTCCAACCTTCACAAGTTTCTGACTCATCTAAAAGTCCGAAAATCCAGGCGTCTCTAATTACTTTACCAATGGTAGTCATACCACCATTGATTTCCTTATCGATACCGACATATGTTTTTGGCTTATTCATGGCTAATATCATACAATAGCACTTGTATAATGTAAAATAATATTTAGTTATTAAATAATAAGATTTTGTTATTATTAAGCATTAATGATAATATCTTTTTAACACCTCAAAATATTCATTGGAACAAGTTAATTGCGCCAATGAATACCAGGCTCTATCTACCAAATAAAGATATCTGAAAGATTTTATCAATCATTTTTTACCAAATAAAATCCAAAAAAAACCCCAGCTACAAGAGCTAGGGTTTCTATGTGGAACTTTATTAATTATTAAATCGTTTTACCACGATAAATAACCATTGAAGTACCAGCACATTGTGCGAAATTATCTAGGCCTAACAAACGAACATGGTTGTCCGGATGTGCAGCATGACAATTTTCAACTTCTTGCATAATGGCGTCAACGTCTGTTTCACCAAACAACGGAAGTTTCCACATGTACCAGAATGAACCAGTAGCGTGCTCTGGCTCAGTATGTTCAACACTTGGATTCCAACCTTTATCAACAATATATTGAATCTGTTGACGAGTTTGTTCATCAGTTAACGTAGGTAAGTATGAGAAAGTTTCAAATTTACGACTTTCTGTATTACTTAAACTTGATATATAATCTTGCATATTAATGCTCCTTATTTTTGGTTAATTAACAAGGTGTTATAAACACCTTGTTA
>CAYYGB010000004.1:0-16387 GCA_964471285.1 uncultured Candidatus Thioglobus sp. | reverse complement strand
GCTCATTCTTGTCTACCATAACGCATAAATTCATCACGAGTAATTGAGTAGAATTTAACCTCGTCACCTATCTTAAATCTGTCTAGATTCTTAGGGTCATCAAGTGACAAGTCAAGTACTGTTCTGCCAACAATATTCCAACCACCTGATGAATCGATAGGATAAACAGCTGTTTGTCTATCAGCAATGCCCACGCTACCTGCTGGGATTTTGATTCTTGGTGTGGCTAGACGCGGCGCTTGAATTTGCTCATTAACCTGTCCTAAGAATGCAAATACTGGACTAAATCCAATGGCATAAACTTGGTAAGTTTGCGAAGTATGAATATGGATAAACTCATCTACTGTTAGCTCTTTTTCAGCCAGCAATTTTTCTAAATCAAGAGCTACTTCAAATCCATAATAAACGGGAATATGTATCACCTTGGAAATTTGCTCAGCTTGTTCAAAGCTAAATTGTTCTAGCAATTCGCTGACTTGAGTCTTAAACTGTTGATAATTGGTTTTATTAAGATCGTAACTCACCAAAAGAGAAGCGTAAGAGGGTGTTAGATTGATAACTGACTCAGAAAACTGCTTTTTAAGCTGATTTGCAAAATTTGCGATATTTTTAGGAAGACTAGGATCGATCTTATCGCCAAAATAGATAAGAAGCGAGCTTTCCCCCGCAAGTATGATTTTATGCATTTTTAAGCTGTTTTAGGGCCTCTACAGAGGCTTTATTGTCGCTATGAAAGCAAATGGTGTCAATTTTGAAAGATTTCTCCTCTAAAAATTGATAATATTGATCAATAATGGCTTTTGGATCAGTTAAAACCGCACCTTTATCCCCTCTAGAAATCATATGTATGCCTTGATAACCTCGATCGGCATAAACTTCATGCAAAAATAAGCCATTTCCATTATTTCCGAAATTTTTGAAATAATCTTCATGACCAGCCTGAACTACCAAGGATAAATTTTGATCAATTTTATGAATCACATCACACATCACTTCTAAAACCAAAGGGTTATGAGTCATGTCATGATACAAAGCGCCATGTGGCTTGACGTATTTAAGAAGGGCGCCATGCTCGATACACAATGTTTGAAAGATGGTTATTTGCTGGTAAATTAAATCAAACAATGCGGATGTACTTAATGTTTGGCTCACGCGACCAAAATTAGCAATATCTGCATAACTGGGATGTGCGCCAATTTTGACGCCAAATTTTTTGGCAAGTTGAATGGTATTTATCATGCTGTTGCTATCACCCGCATGACCACCACAAGCAATGTTAGCCATGTTGATCAGCGGCATAACATCGGTATCAGGGTTGGGAGTTAAACACTCCCCTAAATCGCAATTAATCATCAACATAGATGTAAATTATAAAGCAATCAAAACACTCCATTCTCAAGATAAAATCATTCTTATATTATAAAAAAATAAACCAAATAAATATGGCAGGACTAATTAGCTACATTGGCGCTCTAGCAGACGATTTATCAGCGGTTGCCGTTAAGGTTTCAGCAGGCGCCATTGATGACATTGCCAACCAAACGGCTAAGTCTCTTAGTAAAACAGCAGGCATCTTAATTGATGACACAGCCACGATTCCACAATACATCTCTAGCACCGCTGCCAAAAGAGAGCTGCCTGTTATCTGGAAAATTACCAAAAAATCTTTGCGTAATAAAGCCATCATGATTCCCATTGCCATCATCATTACTTATTTTTCACCTTGGATTATGGCGCCAATATTGGTTTTTGGTGGCTCATACTTGGCCTATGAAGGCAGCGAATCACTCGCTGAAAAATTAAATCTTATTAAAGAACACGCTCACTCTCACAAGCACTCTACTGAGAATACAGATGATCTAACTGCCACAGAAGATGAAACCGTTAATTCAGCGGTTAGAACGGATACAATTTTATCCATTGAAATTATTGCACTTACGATTGCATCAGTAGCAACTGAGCCTTTGTTAACTCAATTTGGCGTCTTGGTGATTGTCGGCTTGATCGCTACTTTTGCTGTGTATGGTATCGTCGGCTTGATTATTAAAATGGATGATGTGGGTTTTTATCTAAAGGATACACAAAACACTTTTTACCAAGCCATAGGAAGTGTATTAATCCAAGCCATGCCTAAAGTGTTAAAAGCCCTAGGCTGGATTGGTATGGTGGCCATGCTGATGGTGGGTGGTAGTATCTTAATCCACAACCTAGAATTTTTGCATGGATTGAATTTATTAAGCAATTCGCTACCATTGATATTTTCTACATTGGCAGAATTTGTTATTATTCCTGGCATCGTCGCAATGATAACTGGAGCGGCTATTATTTTAATCAAAAATACAAAATGGTTTAAGCTTAGGTAAAATCATTTAAATTTACAATTTAACTCAACTAACTCTATGAACCACATTAAACAAATGTTCGAACTACAGATGAAGCTCAATGACGCCACTAACGGCGAAATTTGGACTGAAGGCGCCACTAAAGAGGGGCGTCCAATCTCATGGTTGCGTTGTATCTATATGGAAGCTGCTGAAGCAATTGATTCCTTCAATTGGAAGCATTGGAAGGATATTGAGTCAAAAAATGATATTGATAATGCTAAAGTAGAGTTAGTTGATATTTGGCACTTTTTAATGTCTGAAGCGATTCATTATGGTGATGCTGGTTTTGCTGAAATATACAATGATATGGTGCCTGAGCGCGACATAGATCCAGAAAAAATGGTGGAGATATTTGAAAAAATCGTAGCCGTGTCTGCCAGTGCCAACGTGGACAAATCTCAAAATTCTTTATATCAATTATTCGCCTTGTTTTTCCAAGCATTGGGCAATATGGCCATGGATGTGCCAGAATTATATAAACGCTATTTAGTCAAAAACCAACTAAACACCTTTAGACAAGATCATGGCTATAAGGATGGCTCTTACGTGAAGATGTGGGGCGGAGTTGAGGACAATGTTGTTGCTTTTAATATCATGGAAGAAAGCCCTGAGCTAACGCCAGAACAACTCTACGAAAAATTAGAAACTGAATACAAATTTTAATCATGATTAACACAATAAAAACTGAGATTCAGAAAGTTATTATTGGTCAAGAAAACTTGGTCGACAACCTGTTAATAGGTCTCATTACGGGTGGGCACATTCTGGTAGAAAGCGTGCCAGGACTAGCAAAAACCACTGCCATCAATACACTATCCAAAGCTTTAGGTATTGACTTTAAGCGTATTCAATTTACCCCTGATTTATTGCCAAGTGACCTTACAGGCTCTCAAATTTACAACCCAAAAAGTGGGGAATTTGGCATTAAACGCGGTCCGATCTTTACCAATTTACTACTAGCAGATGAAATCAATCGATCGCCTGCTAAGGTGCAATCAGCCCTCTTGGAAGTGATGGCTGAAAAACAGGTAACCATCGCCAATGAAAGTTTTAAAGTTGATGAGCCATTTTTAGTCATGGCAACACAAAATCCTGTAGAACAAGAGGGTACTTACCAGCTTCCAGAGGCGCAACTTGACCGCTTTATGTTAAAAACGGTACTAGATTACAACACGCCAGAAGAAGAGCTAGAGGTGATTAATCGAGTGGCAGTTAACGGCTTTGAAACTGTTAACCAGTTGGCTAATATAGATGACATCAATAAGATACGTGCTGAATTCAAACAGGTGCATATGGACGAGGCTGTTAAACAATATATACTTAAAATTATCTTCGCTACGCGCTATCCACAAAATTATGGTTTAAGTGAACTCCAAGATTTAATTGAATTTGGTGCCAGTCCTAGAGGTAGTATTGATTTATTTAAGGCCAGTTGCGCCAAGGCTTTAATACGAGGCAATAATTTTGTCACGCCACTTGATGTTGCGAGTGTGGTCACAGAAGTCTTACAACATAGACTTGTGCTTAGTTATCAAGCGCAAGCGGATAATATTAGTGCTCGCGCCATTATCCAAAAAATACTCAAGGTGATTAAAGCCCCTTAAACATTACCATGCTAGCTCAAGAGATCCTACTACGCGCTAAAAAACATGTTTTCACTAACAAGTCAGCTGGAGAATTATCAAAAATACGAGGGGAAGGCCTAGATTTTTGTGAAATTCGCCCCTATGAACCTGGTGATGATATTCGCAAGATAAACTTCTCTGCTAGTGGCAAAACGGGCGAGTTACAAACCAATATCTTTAACGAAAACAAGCAAATCAATGTGGTGATTTGCATTATGCTGTCCAGCAGCCTGCATTTTGGCAGTCAGTGTCTAAAAAGTGAAACCATTGCTCAAATTATTGCCTTGTTAGGCTGTTCATCCATTAAGCAACATAATCAAACACAGCTGGTATTTTTTGCTAAAAATGAGCAAAAATTATTCCAAATTAACAATACAGCTGACGTGCTTCACGCTATTGAGGCAATATTATCTTGGGATTTACTCAAAACTAAGCTCGACTTTCAAGCGCTGACTCACTATCTATTGCAACAGAAAAAATCACTGGCATTTATTGTCGGTGATTTTTATCATGATGATGATTACTCGCTGATAGCCCATAAACATGAAGTAAACACTTTAGTGGTGCGCGACAGACTTGAAGAGATGCCTAATTTTTCTTCAGAATTGGACTTGGTCAATGCAGAAAATGGCAACACCATCAAGGCCGATATGGGCAAGAGATTAGCCTCAAAGTACTACAAAAAGCTTAGTGATCAAGATAATCAGCTATTCTCTCATTTTGCCAAGCATGGTATTAATACTGGCAAGCTTTATACCAGTGATAATGCCTTTAGTAAGCTTTTTAAAATCCTACGTTAATGAGTAAGCTAAAAGACATTAAGCCGATTGTAACCATTGCTGATGATTCCCTAATCTATTTTCTGATAGTATTTGCTATTTTGATATCAGTCCTGACTTTTTTATCTTGGAAGGCAATTAAAATACGACGCAATGATGACAAAAAGATGGCCTTGAAAAAACTACAAAAGCTAGATTTTTCCAATAGCAAGGCCGTCGCTTATGATTTTAAAAAATATGCGCAGTTATTATGCAATGAGAGCAACATGGCTCAATTTAAAAAAATCAATATTGATTTGGAAAAATATAAATATAAGAAGCATGTAGATGATTTAGACCCTGTTTTGATACAAACAATCAGGCGCTTTATTCATGTTTAGCTTTGAGTATCCTTACCTCTTATTAGTATTAGTTTTGATAATGGCCTGCACCGTGTTTTGCCAAGAAAAGAAACGTGCCATTTATTTTCCACATACTCAATTATTAACCAGTTTAACCAGATCTAGACAAATACTAATGAATGCTCTTAGGGTTTTAATTCTTAGCGCGCTAGTGATTGGGCTTGCAAGCCCAATCAAAACTGAGCAAATCATACTAGACAACACCAAAGGCCATGAAATATCCTTAATCTTAGATGCTTCTGGATCGATGGCGCGTCTTGATAAGTTTAGGATTGTCAAAGAGATCATGGTTGACTTTATCTCAAAGCGTACTACGGATAAACTAGCGCTTAGTGTTTTTGCAGATTTTGCCTATACGGTCGTACCACTGACTTACGACAAAAAAAGTGTGATTAAAATGTTGGATAATATTGAAATTGGTGTTGCTGGTAGACGTAAAACCGCACTTTATGAGGCGTTATTTTTAAGCTCAAAGTTGTTTAATAATGCTAAATCCAAAGAGAGAATCGCTATCTTACTAACTGATGGCAAAAACAATACAGACAGTGTGCCACTTGATGTCGCTATCAAGCGTGCGCAAGATAATAAGATCAAAGTCTATACGGTGGCAGTTGGCGACAAAAGAGACTATAACGCAGAAGTTTTAAACTATATTGCTACCAGTACTGGCGCTCAATTCTTTTCAGCAAACAGCTACGAAAGTATTCAAAATATTTATAAACAAATTAATCAACTAGAAAAAAGCGACATAAATATTAATCAATACGATAAAAAAACCTATTATTTTCACTATCCTCTTACCTTTGCATTAGTGCTTTTATTAATTTATTTTTGGCGGAAAAATACATGGATTTTGAACAAGTAGCACCGCTTTATTTAATGATCCCAGTGGCCTTGCTATGGCTTTTCATCCATAGTAAAAATAGTCATATTGATAGTTTATTTTCAGCTGAAGTCTTAAAAAAGATCAGCCTAAATAATCATAAAATATCAACTAAAGTGCGCCTAAGATTGTTACTACTCAGTATGTCTTTAATTTTAATAGCACTGAGCCAGCCAACACTTACCGAGGGTGAGATCAAGGTTAATAAAAGTTTTAGTGATTTAGTGGTGGCAGTGGATATGTCAAAATCCATGTTGGCTAATGATATTTATCCCAATCGATTCGAATTTGCAAAAAACAAATTACTAAACAATCTTGATGGAATTAAAAATACACGTATTGCTATTTTAGGCTTTGCCAATCAAGCCTTTTTAATTTCACCTTTAACGGATGATTTCAACAGTCTTAAATTCTTAATAAAAAATCTGTATTTAGACAACATTAGCCTAACAGGGACCAATATATCTAATATATTACAATCAGCCAATGATTTATTTGGCAACGCCACCAACAAGCAATTATTATTATTAACCGATGGCGGTGAAAGGACCAACTTTGATGAGGAGATTGATTATGCAAATAAACATGACATCCAAATCTTTGTATTTGACATTACCAGTGAACGTGGCAGTAGTATTCAAACTAAAGAGGGCGCTTTAGAAGATGCATATGGCAATCTTGTCATTGTTAGAGAAAATCCTAACATTAGGAATTTGGCTGAGCAAACTCAAGGTGGTTATTTAAAGTATTCCTTAAATACAAGCGATTTATCAATATTTGTTAATGGCTTTAAAAAGCCCTCAAGTCGCAAAAGTACTCGCATTATTCAAAAGCAACAATTGTTTTACTACCCATTAGTATTGGCATTAGCGCTATTGTTTCTTGGCTTTTTCTCACTACCTAGTAAAAAACCATGAGATTAACGCTATTACTGCTTTTATCGCTAAATGCACAAGCAGGATTATTTGATTTTTTTAGCATTTACCAGGCAAACCAAGCTTATGAAAATCAAGAGTACAAAATTGCTGGTGAAAAATTTAGTACCATGGATAATGACGCTGCACGCTTAAACCAGGCAAATAGTTTATACAAACAAGGACTTTACAAGCAGTCACTCAAAAAATATCAAACTGTTAAGCAAGATAGTTTAGCCTTTGAGCGTTTGTATAATTCTGGCAATGCTTATGCCAAATCGGGCAAAATTAACGAAGCGATTGACAGTTATGAGTCTGCCCTAAAATTAAACCAAGATAAGGATGCTCTATTTAATCTGAAATTAATAAAAAAGCAAAAAAGACGACGAATAAAAAACCAAGAAGATAACAATAAAAAACATAAACAACAGAAAAAAAAGTCTCAACAAAATAAATCTAAAGAGAAATCCAAAAACAAACAACAACAAAGAGAAAAACTTAATACAATCAAACAACAGCGCTGGGAAAAATCTCTCAATAAAAAACTCAGAACGCTGATGATTCCTCTCAATAAACAATACGATGACAATGAACAAAATCCTTGGTAATTTACTATTTTTAATGAGTGCGCCCATTTTTGCACTAACAACAGCTGGCGTTAATCAATCTTGGTTTTATCCAGGTGATCAAATTACATTAACCTTAAGCTCAGATGAAAATCAAGTTAGCTTCCCTTCAATTGAGAGTATTGCCAAAAATCGTGTCTTATATACCAGTAACTCTCAAAAAATAAGTGTTATTAATAGTCAGCAGTCCAAGAAAAGCAGTCAATCATATGTCTTTAAACCCTCTAAAAGTCTAACCATTCCCTCATATACACTTATAACAGATACAGGCAAGCAAAGCACCCAGCCAATTGAAATAACCCTTAGAAAGCTCACTCAGGCAAAAGCAGGGGATGACCATATCTTGCAAATTGAAATTGACAAGAAATCCTTTTTTTTGGGCGATGAGATTACTTTAAAGGTTGTCTTTAAAGTGAAAAAAGAATTATCAAAAGATAATCAAGTTAGTATCGCCATTCCAGAAATAAAAGATTTGTTGTTTATTAAAAATAACAAAACCGTTCGCAGTGCTGATCAAGACTACAATATTCATACACTGAGTTACAAGCTAAGCGCAAATGACTTCGGCACTTTTACTATTCCAGGTGTAGTGGCTAGTATTGGCCATCAAAATAGTAATATATTTAGCAATTTTTCTGCCGTAGGACAGACGCAACAAATCAAAAAAATCTATTCAAATTCACTGACAATTAAAGTTAACCCTTTGCCAGATTCTTTAAGGGTTTTTGGTATTCTTAATATTCAAGCAACAATTGAAAAAACTCAGGTTGAACCCGGAGATGCGGTGAATCTAGTTGTAAGTATTCATGGCAAGGGTAATTTTGAAGACATTGAAAAATTTGATCTTGATATTGAAAATGTCACTATTTATACTGATGAGCCGGAGTTTAGTCACAATCAGTGGCAACAAAAATTTGCCCTTGTAGCAGAACAAGATTTTGTCATACCCAGCTTCACACTAGACTATTTCGATAAAACACTCCAAGATAAAAAACGTATTATCACCAAGCCTATTAGTGTTCAAATTAACACTCAGAAGCCAGTACTAATAGCAAACCAGAAAGTCGATCAAAAGTTGTTACATATTAGTAGAAACACCTCAACTAACAATTTAAAATACTACTATTTATTATTGGGTATTTTCATAGGCGCCTTAGTTGCTACCTTGGTTATTTTATTTAAAAATAAAACACCCAATAAGGATAAGAATTTAATCAATCAAATTAAGTTAGCCAGAGGTGATAAAGCATTATTTGATTTACTTTTACCACTCAATATGGCCGAACTAGAGTCTGTATTACAGATGCTAGAGGCTAATATTTATAAAAATTCCCAGCACAAAATTAGAAAAAAGGACATTATTAATGCCATCAAATTTGAACGTAAAACTCACTGAATACAGCCACGGACAGGGTTGTGGCTGCAAAATATCGCCAAAGGTTTTGGACGTAATTTTAGAATCATCGTTAACTGAGTTTAATGATCCAAAGCTTCTAGTTGGTAACGCTTCTCGTGATGATGCAGCTGTTTATGACTTAGGCAATGGAGAAGGGATTATTAGTACCACCGACTTCTTTATGCCAATTGTAGATGATCCATTTACCTTTGGAAGAATCGCTGCAACCAATGCTATTAGTGATATTTACGCGATGGGTGGCACCCCTTTGATGGCTATTGCTATTTTTGGCTGGCCCATCGACAAGCTTGCACCTGAAATAGGTCGTCAAGTAATCGAAGGCGGACGCAGTGTTTGCGCTGATGCAGGTATCTCTTTAGCAGGCGGACATAGTATTGACGCACCAGAACCTATTTTTGGCTTAGCCGTTACTGGTAGGGTCGCTATCAAACATCTTAAGGAAAACTCAAAAGCACAAGTGGGTGACAAAATCTATTTAACCAAGCCTTTGGGTATTGGTATTTTAACCACGGCGCAAAAACAAAAGAAAATTACCAAAGAAGATGAATCTAGAGCCATTGACACCATGTGTGAACTTAACGATATTGGCGCTAAGCTATCCAAAATTAGCGGCATCAATGCGATTACTGATGTAACGGGGTTTGGCCTAGGTGGCCATTTGATTGAAGTCTGTCAAGGCTCTAAGGTGTCTGCTATTATCGATTATCAAAAAGTACCAACTTTACCAAATATTCAACATTATCTAGCCAATGGCTGCTCTCCCGGTGGCGCTCAGCGAAACTTTGACAGCTACGGACATCATTTAAGTCAAATGAGTACCCAAGTTCAATCAATTATTTGTGACCCACAAACCAGTGGTGGCTTGCTTGTAATGGTTAATGACGAAGCGCAAGATGAATTTCAAAATACCATGAATGCAGCCGGGTTTAAGCTTGAAGCTATTGGTGAGATTATTGCACACAACCAAACGACTGTAAAAATTAATGCCTAATTCTCTAACTCAGATTGAAGATTTTCATTCTCTAGTAGTCAACAACACCCCCATGTTTGATACTCGTGCACCCATTGAATTTACACAAGGTGCTTTTCCACATACGCAAAGCTTGCCACTCATGAGTGATCAAGAGCGAGAGCTCGTTGGCACTTGTTATAAGAACAAGGGCCAAGAAAAAGCCATTGAGCTTGGACATAAATTAGTTCGGGGTGAAGATAAACAGGCCAAAGTTGCTAGCTGGTTAGAGTTTATTCAGAAAAATCCTAATGGAGCGCTATATTGCTTTCGTGGTGGCTTGCGTAGTCAAATTACTCAACAATGGATTTATGAAGCATCGGGTATCGACTATCCACGCCTAAAAGGGGGCTACAAAGCGCTACGTCGATACTTAATTGATGAAACTGAGCGAGTCATGAACCAAGTGACACCGATTATTATTGGTGGGCAAACAGGCTGTGGAAAAACCTTATTGCTTGATCATATTCAACAAATGATCGATTTAGAGGGTTTAGCCAACCATAGAGGATCTGCATTTGGTAATACAACCACGGCTCAACCGACTCAAATTGCTTTTGAAAATGAGCTGGCGATTAAACTCATTAAACAGCAAGATTGTTCGCACTTGGTCTTTGAAGACGAAGGTGCTAACGTAGGAACCGTACACATTCCTGATTGCGTAAAAAACAAAACCTCTCAAGCAGATTTAATATTACTTGATGCAACGACAGACGAGCGTATCCAAGTTAGTATGGATGCTTATGTGATTAACATGTATCAAAACTTCCTGACCCAAGATCAAGCTAATGGTTTTGATAATTTTGCCAAATATTGGCTAACAAGCCTTGAAAAAATTCAAAAAAGACTAGGGCTTGAGCGTTATAAAGTGATGAAATCTCAAGTAGAGTCTGCACTAACAAGCTATCAGAGTAGTAATACTTTTGATGGATTTTTGCCTATTGTTGAATCACTTTTGGTTGATTATTACGATCCTATGTATAACTATCAAATCCAAAAGAAATTAGATCGTGTTGTATTTAAAGGCAGTAGCTCAGAGATTCTTGATTATTTGCACAGCTCGCTAATTTCTTGAGCCAATTTTAATATCAGTAATAGGCTTGGCTTGACACGCTAAAATTTCACCTTGAGATAAAGGCACCAAACAATCTTGATGTCTAACATCCCCTTTTAATAGTAATAACACACAAGAGCCACAATGTCCTTGGCGACAAGAGTGGTTAATCACTACATTGTGCGCTTCAAGCTCCGTTAGAATCGAGTGCTCGCCATAGACATAAAGTGATTCGGTTTTGCCGTTGATATTCTCAACATCGATTCTAAACATATTGGCTAATTAGAGCTTGAAATCACCAAAATCTGAATCATCCTCATCGAGTGTATTATCAATAGCACTCACCAAATAAGAAGTGATTTCTGTCTCTTGAGGGGCAACTTGAACATTGTCAGAATCAAGCCAATGGTTAATCCAAGGCAGTGGGTTGCTACGATCTTCAAACAAAGGTTTAAGGCCAATGGCTTTCATGCGTATATTGGTAATATATTCTAAATATTGCTTTAAAATTTCAGCGTTTAAACCAATCATTGAGCCATCTCTAAATAAATATTCAGCCCAATTTTTCTCCTGATCGCAAGCCTCTTCAAACATCTGAATAACTTCTTTTTCACATTCTTTTGCAATAACAGTCATTTCAGGATCGTCTTTACCTTCGCGAATAATATTAATGATATGCTGAGTACCGGCTAAATGCAGTGCTTCATCTCGTGCAATCATCTTAATAATTTTAGCATTACCTTCCATTACTTTACGCTCTGCAAAAGCAAAAGAACAAGCAAACGATACATAAAAACGCACTGCTTCTAAAATGTTAACAGACATAATGGTCAGATACAGCTTACGCTTTAAACATCTTAAATCAATGGTGGTTTGCTCGCCATTTAAATCATGCGTTCCCTCACCATGTAAAAGATAAGCTTGTGAACATTTGATCAATTCATCATAATGCTTAGAAACACTTTCAGCACGTTCAATAATTTGCTCAGTTTTCATAATATCATCAAACACAACACCCGGCTCATTAACAATAGCGCGAATGATATGGGTGTATGAGCGCGAGTGAATCGTCTCAGAGAAGCTCCAAGTTTCAATCCAATTTTCCAACTCTGGCAATGACACAATAGGCAAAAATGCAATATTAGGACTACGACCCTGCACAGAATCTAGAAGAATTTGATACTGAAGATTAGAAAGGAAAATATGCTTTTCATTGGGTAATAACTTAGCAAAATCCATTTTATCTTTGGAGACGTCAATCTCCTCTGGACGCCAAAAAAATGACAACTGCTTTTCAGTCAGTTTTTCAAACATTTCAAATTTTTGCTTATCAAAGCGTGCAACGTTAACCGTTTCACCAAAAAACATAGGCTGGGTTAATGTATCGGTAATTTTTTTATTAAAAATTGAGTATGACATATTTAATTCCTAAAGTTTGCAAACGCCATCAGCGCAAGCATTATCATCTTCCTTCTCAAGCATATCATCACCGCCACCATCACGTGTCGTATGATAATAAAGTGTCTTAACGCCGTACTTATAAGCCTTTAAAAGATCCATTAAGAATAGCTTCATCGGCACTCGATTGTTTTTAAATTGAGAAGGATCATAATGTGTGTTTGCACTAATGGACTGATCAACAAATTTTTGCATAATAGCGCAAAGCTGTAAATAACCCTCGTTATCTTTGATATCCCAAAGCAATTCGTATTTATCTTTAAGTGCTTCGTAATCCGGCACAATTTGCTTAAAGATGCCATCTTTAGACTGCTTGATAGATACAAAGCCTCGTGGAGGCTCAATGCCGTTAGTGGAGTTAGAAATTTGCGAAGAACTCTCACAAGGCATCAATGCAGTCAGTGTTGAATTTCTTAAACCGGTTGTCATGATATCAGTGCGTAATTTATCCCAATCTAGCTTAAGCTCGCAACCACAAAAATCATCAACATTTTTCTTGTAAGTGTCAATTGGCATAATGCCTTGTGCATAATGCGTCTCATTAAATGAAGGACAAGCACCTTTTTCGGCTGCCAGGATATTAGAGGCTTTAAGAGCGTAATACTGTAGCGCTTCAAAGGTAGTGTGAACCAATTCATTGCCAGAGCCGTCAGAATACTTAACGTCATTTTTTGCCAAATAGTAAGCTAGATTGGTAACGCCGATACCTAAAGTACGACGATTCATACTTGCAATTTCTGCCGCTTTAAGAGGGTAATCTTGGTAATCTAGCAGTGAATCTAGCGCACGTACAATGATATCTGTAACATCCTCTAATTCATCAATAGAGTCTAATGCGCCTAGGTTAACGGCTGATAACGTACACAAAGCCACTTCGCCATTTTCATCTTGAACTGAATGTAATGGCTTAGTCGGTAGAGTAATCTCCATACAAAGGTTTGATTGGCGCACTGGGGCCACTTTAGGATCAAAGGCGCCATGAGTATTACAATGATCAACATTTTGCAGATAAATACGTCCAGTGTTGGCGCGTTCTTGCATAAATTTGGCGAACAAATCTCTAGCTTTAATCGTTTCTTTACGAATTGAGCTGTCCTGCTCATATTTTTCATATAATTGTTTAAACTTATCTTGATCTTCAAAAAAAGAATCATACAAACCGGGCACATCATGTGGAGAGAACAAAGTGATATCGCCATCAGCTAAAAAACGTTGGTACATCAATCCATTAAATTGAACACCGTAATCAAGATGACGAATTCTGTTTTCATCCGTACCTGTATTATTTTTCAATACCAGTAAACTTTCAACTTCAAGATGCCATAAAGGATAGAAAAGGGTAGCTGCACCACCACGAACACCGCCTTGAGAGCAAGACTTAACCGCTGTATGAAAATGCTTGTAAAAAGGAATGCAGCCTGTATGTGTTGCTTCACCATTACGAATGGGGCTACCAATTGCTCTAATTCTACCGGCATTAATACCAATGCCAGCTCTCTGAGAAACATATTTAACAATAGCGCCTGCTGCTGCACTAATGGAATCAAGATCATCATCTGCTTCGATTAAAACACACGATGAGAATTGACGTGTCGGGGTGCGCACACCCGCCATAATAGGGGTTGGTAGTGAAATCTTAAAGTTAGATACACCATCATAAAAACGCTTAACAATCGACATGCGAGCTTCTTTTTCATACTCTTGAAACAAACACATACCTACTAACATGTACAGCTGTTGTGGTGATTCATAAATATCACCAGTCACACGATTTTGTACTAAATACTTACCCTCAAGTTGCTTAACAGCAGCATATGAAAATTTCATATCACGCCAATGATCGATATATTCATCCAGCTCTTCAATTTCAGCTTGGGTGTATTTATCTAAAATATCTTTGTCGTAAATACCTAAATCAGTAAATTTTTTCACATGCTCAAAAAGGGCAGGGGGAGTGAAAGATTTAAAGGCTTTTTTACGCAAATGAAAAATAGCTAATCTAGCCGCTAAATATTGATAATCGGGCACCTCTTTTGAGATTAAATCAGCAGCCGACTTAATAATTGTTTCATGGATATCTTCGGTCTTAATTCCGTTGAAAAATGCTAATTGTGCATTGATTTCAACCTGGCTAACACTAACCCCTTTTAGGTCTTGCGAAGCCCAATGCACGACACGATGGATTTTCTCCATATCGATCGATTCTTGGTGGCCATCTCGCTTAGTGACTTTGATACTTTGATTCATTTACTCCCCTGAGTTAGAAACACTACATATAGTGTTCATAAAAGATAATTGCAACTAAATATAGTGTATTTTGGTGTTTTTTGCAAGTGGTAAAAATGTCAAAAGATGGCTGAATTTACCAAACACATTGGTGCAAAAGGGATTGAGAGAATAAAAAAAATTAAAATAATTTTTAACACTTTTAGCTTAAAAATATTATCAATTTATGATGTATTAATATTACTTTTTTATAATAAAAAGCGCAAAGCCAGATGGAGAAAGAATAAAAAAAATTAGAGGTAAAAAATACACTAAAAAAGTGAGATTTTTATCTAAAAATGACTAAATCGGTGAAGCGATTAATTGGGCATCATTTAAGCCATTTTCAAGTAGAAATTCACCTAAATAAATCAACACTTCGGCAGGTGCAGAAATATAGACTTCTGATTGATTGACAATCTCATGATTCAAAGAATCATAAATTTGTTTTGCAACCTTGTGGCAATCATTACGACTATTTCTATCAAATTCACAAGCAATTGGTTGATAATAATAATCATCCATCACAGCGTTCCAAGATTGCGCATGGTTATCAAAATAAGGGTGAGGCTCAACACCTGGATAAGCCCAGTAAAAATAAACAGGATTAGGCATTTCCAATGAAAAGGCGTGTTCGACCAAGCTTCTAATGGGTGCAAACCCGCCATCCCATGCGATAAAAACCATAGGCTTGTCTGACGTTTCTTTAAGGACAAATACGCCTTTAGGGCCTGTTAGATCAACTTTATCTTTATCTTTAATTTTATGAGAAAAAATCAATTGAGAAAATTCATCAATATCAAGATTGCGAATATGAAACTCAAGCTCCATACCATGACACGGGCACGAGGCAATAGGGTAGCGAGACACTACCCCTTTAAAGTTTAACTCAACATCTTGTCCTGCCATAAATTGTAAATTTTTAGAGCGTGGCGTTCTTAGGCTAACAATCGCCATGTTTTCATTAACAAAACGAATATCTTTGATTTTAGTCTGAATTTTTTGAAGAGGGATTGAGCGCACATCTCCAATCAAATCAAGCTCAATCTCAAGGTTTGAGCTGGGTGCATGACAGCACATTAAGAATTCTTGATTATCTATCTCCTCAGCAGTGAGAGCGTAATCATGATGTTTGATCTTTTCAATGTCACCTTTAACCAGCTTAGCTTTACACGCACCACAAGTGCCGTTACTACATTCATAGCGCATCGACAAGCCATGACGAAGGCCGCCATCAAGAATAGAGTCTGAGTGAGCGCATTCAAACGATTTTTCCTGTCCTTGAAGTTTAACTTGATAAAGATCCGAATGATTCATTGGGGTGAGTAGGATGATGGTTAAACAAATTATACAATTACTTTACAACCCACTCCTTTAATAATTGCTACGAGGTATATCAATAATACTATTGCCGTTACAAAGTATCCATATGAAAAATTATTACGCTATGCGAGCGAATTTAGTAATGACCGTTGGTTACCAAGAAGTGATTTTCAATCAAATAGATTCGCTACTGATTGGTTTGGATTATTAAGTATTTAAAGATATAACTGAAAAGATGAAGATAGATTG
>CAYYGB010000003.1:0-17356 GCA_964471285.1 uncultured Candidatus Thioglobus sp. | reverse complement strand
TTAGCTTTTTTAATGGATTTAGAAATTAAATAGGCTGCACCACCGACAGCGATCAAATAACTGGCTTTGTGTTTTTTAATACTTTGAACAGTTTTATCGCCACGCTCAGCTTTACCGATCATGCCTAAGATATTAGTATTTTCAAGCATCATGTCGGTATATTTATCCATTCTTGTGGCTGTCGTTGGGCCTGCAGGACCAATAATTTCATCACCCACTGCGTCAACTGGGCCCACATAGTAAATAAATTTATTGTCAAAATCAACACCTTTTGGTAGACCTTCACCATTGTCCAGCATCTTTTTAAGACGTGCATGCGCTGCATCACGACCCGTGATGATCGTACCTGTTAATAACAAAGTATCGCCAATTTTCCAGTCATTCATTTGCTCGCGTGTTAGCGACTTTAAATCAACATGTTTATACTGAGAATAATCCATTTCTAAATCTGGATAGATGCTCATATCAACTTCTGGCAGCTTGGCCACACCTGTGCCATCCATAGAAAAGTGCAAATGACGTGTAGCAGCACAATTAGGAATCATGGCAACTGCCTGAGAGGCGGCGTGCGTTGGGTAATCTTTAATCTTAACATCCAGCACCGTGGTTAATCCACCTAGACCTTGCGCACCAATACCAAGATTATTAATACTTTCTAGTAATTCTAGGCGAAGTTTTTCAATGTTTGTTGGGTTGGTTTTTTGTGCAAGTTCAGTAATATCAATAGGTTCCATAAGGCATTCTTTAGCCATTAACATGGCCTTTTCTGCCGTACCACCAACACCAATACCAATAATGCCGGGTGGACACCAGCCTGCACCCATCGTTGGAATCATACTTAACACCCAGTCAGCAACACTGGCAGAAGGATTAAGCACTGTAAATTTAGCTTTATTCTCAGAGCCACAACCTTTGGCGGCAACTGTAAAGCTTAACTTATCACCTTTAACTATTTTTGAATGAATAACAGCAGGGGTGTTATCTTTAGTGTTTTCTCTTGAGAACAAAGGATCTTTAACAATGGAAGCGCGCAACGGATTTTTCTCGAAAGTAAAGGCACGTCTCACACCTTCATTAATCATGTCATCTAATGAAAGATCCGCCTCCCAAGTTACGTCCATTCCTACTTCAACAAACACATTCACAATGCCAGTATCTTGGCATAAAGGTCTTTGGCCAAGTGCAGCCATTTTTGAGTTAATAAGTATTTGAGCAATGGCATTTTTAGAAGAATCATGTGTTTCTTTTTCATAGGCTTTTGCTAAAGCTTGAATAAAATCAGGTGAATGATAATAAGAAATATATTGCAACGCATTAAAGACGCTTTCAATCACATGTTTTTGCTGAATTTTCATATTTCTACTACCTTTAGGATTGTTGTATTTTTACTAATCATTTATAGTATTATATCTTTTTATTTTACTAATAATTAATCAGGAATTTTTATGTTTGATTTTTTCAAAGCTCAAAGTCTTTCAATCGATCTAGGTACCGCCAATACACTCATTTATATGGATGGTCAGATTGTTTTAAACGAGCCTTCAGTAGTGGCAATTCGCCAAGATAGAGGTTCAATGGAAGCGACTGTTATTGCAGTGGGTCAAGATGCTAAAAACATGTTGGGTAGAACGCCTGGTTCAATTGAAGCAATTCGTCCGATGAAGGATGGCGTTATTGCTGACTTTAAAGTCACTGAAAAAATGCTACAGCATTTCATTCGCAAGGTTTTGCGTTCTGGATTTTTCTCACCAAGTCCTAAAGTTCTTATTTGTGTTCCTTGTGGCGCCACTCAAGTTGAGCGTCGCGCTATTAAAGAAAGCGCTGTTGGCGCTGGTGCACGAGATGTGTATCTTATTGAAGAGCCAATGGCAGCAGCATTAGGCGCTGGTATGGCGATTGAAGAAGCATCAGGTGCTATGGTTATTGATATTGGTGGTGGTACAACTGAGATTGCCATCATGTCACTTAACGGCATTGTGTATTCTGATTCTTTACGAGTTGGTGGTGACGTGTTTGACGATACGATCGTAAAATTTGTACGTAGAGATCACGGTATTATTATTGGCCCTGCAACTGCTGAAAGAATTAAAGAAGAAGTTGGATCTGCATTCAGAACTAACGTCGTTAAGAAAATGGAATACAGAGGTAGAGATGTTGCCAAAGGTATCCCAGTGAGCTTTGAGATTACCAATACTGAAATCCTTGAAGCACTTCAAGAGCCACTTAAAACAATCGTAAGCTCTGTTAGAACAGCGCTAGAAAAAACACCACCAGAGCTAAGTTCAGACATTGCTGAAAATGGCTTAGTACTTACCGGTGGTGGCGCATTACTAGATGGACTTGATAAACTGATTAATCAAGAAACCAACCTACCTGTTCGCATCGCTGACGATCCGTTAACTTGTGTTGCTCGTGGTGGCGGTGTTGCACTTGATATGATCAGTAAGCACAACATGGGATTTTTAGCCGCTGAATAAGCCAACCACTGTTCAACTGGGGTAGAGAAAAATGTACTTTCTTAAAATTTTTACCCCAATTGCTATTGCTATTTTTTTGATTATTTTTGATTATAAGTTTTCTTATCTCAATAATCTAAGACAAAGTGTTGCCACCCTAATCTCTCCTATTTATTTAGTTGTTGGCTTGCCTAGCAAGCTGTATACATGGATTAACGAACAGGGCACTTCTAAAGATCAACTTCTTAATGATAATCAAAGCCTTAATAGCGAACTGCTAAAACTTAAAGTTAGGCTTCAACAAGTAGATGCACTAGCACTGGAAAATAAAAAACTCAATTCTTTGCTAGAATCTAGTTATGCCATACAACAAAATAGCTTTACCGTTGCTCGTATTGAGAGTGTCACTCGATCTCGATTAAAAAAACAAATTATCATTAACAAAGGTGGTAACGATAATCTTAAAGTTGGCCAAGTAGCACTTGGTGCTAATGGCGTGCTAGGGCAAATTACACAAATCACACCAACTAATGCCAGTATCTTAATCGCAAGTGATCCAACGCAGTTCGTGCCTATTAAAAATGTTCGTAATGGCATTCAAGGTATGAGCCAGGGTGTTGCTGAAAATAAACACCAGCTATTGGTTAAATTCATTGAGCCTGAGTCAGATATTAAAATTAATGATATTTTTGTCAGTAGCGCTCTTGGTTCTAAATTTCCAAATGGTTATCCTGTAGGTCGAGTGACTCATGCAGAGCAACGTAAAAACGAGTCTTTTATGTATGTCACACTTGAACCTATTCAACAAATTCATGACTTAGAATTTGTTGTTATCTTGGATGACTTATGAATATTCAGCGCCCTTATGTCTTTTTATTCAAAATAACGCTATTTGCATTCATCCTTAGCGCCCTACCTTTTAATGATGCTATTTTGGATAGCTCTCCTTTTTGGATGTTGTTACTTTACACATATTGGCTGATTCATTTTCCCGTTAAAGGTAGTTTATTTATCGCTCTAATATTAGGTGTGTTGCTGGATATTTTGCAAGGAGATCTTCTAGGTCAAAATGCATTGGCACTTATTGTGGCTAGTATTTTTATTAATAGCGTTAAGCAGTCTTTTTATGTATCTAATCTAAGCACTCAACAGGTCTATGTATTTTTATCTAGCTGTCTTTATTTGGCATTTTTCTTTCTCTCGCATTTTTTAATTCACGGTCTTACTGACAACTATTATTTACTTTTAGCACCGCTTACTAGTGCGCTTATTTGGCCAGTTGTTCGATTCTTTTTATTCAAATGTAAGCATCAGTAGTCATGGAAAGTATTAGCAATACTCAGCTGGAAAACAAACTACTGTCATCTCGATTAAAGCTAGCACTCATTTTTATCTTGTTGCTGAGTCTTTTATTATTAACTCGTATCTATAACCTCCAAGTGGTTAATTATGAGTACTATCAAGAAGAGTCTTTGGGTAATCAGATGCGAACCTTACCCATTACACCCAGTCGAGGCAAAATTTTTGATAGAAATGGCCAGGTACTAGCATCCAATAAGCTGACATATCAACTTGTACTCACCCCCGAAAAGGCTGGTAACATTAGCAAAACTTTATTAAGCCTTGAAAAAACTGGCCTTATAAATGCAAATGATATTAAATCATATTATAAGAATAGAAAGCGTTTTCAAAAATTTCACAACATTCCCATTAAGACTAATTTGAGTAATACTCAGGTTGCAGAGTTTTTGGTCAGTAATCAATTTCCAGGTGTTGACATTGAGCCTTATTTCAATCGTGTTTATCCTCATGATGCCTCTAGTGTGCATGCAATTGGATATGTCTCGAGGATGAATAAAAAAGACAAGGCTTTTTACGATAAAGATAACTATTCTGGAACTTTGTTTGTTGGCAAGGTGGGCATTGAAAAGCAATATGAATCTTTACTTCATGGTCAAACAGGGTTAAAGCAAATAGAGCGTAATGTCAGTGGACGCGTCGTTGACACTCAAGTTATAACACCTGCAATGCCTGGACAAGATCTATACCTTAGCTTGGATTTAGATATGCAAAAAAAGGCAGAAGAATTACTCAAAGGAAAACGTGGCGCTATTGTTGTTGTTGATACTAGAAATGGAGAGGTTCTTACGTTAGTTAGCACCCCCATCTACAATCCTAATTGGTTTGTTAATGGTATTTCTCACGCCAACTATAATTCACTCCAGTCCTCAAAAGATATTCCTCAACTAAACCGGACCATACAAGGCTTGTACCCGCCTGCATCTACCATCAAGCCCATGGTGGCTCTTGCTGGACTCGAGCAAGGCACAATTGATATCAAAACTACTGTATTTGACAGAGGCTATTTTCAGCTACCCGGAGTCAAGCGTAAGTTTCATAATTGGGATAGAAGTGGTCATGGTACTGTTAACGTCAAAGATGCCATTGCACGATCAAATGATGTATTTTTCTACAGTTTAGCCAATAAGATGGGGATTGATAATTTACACGATGGTTTAAACCTTTTTCGCTTTGGCCAAAAAACTGGCATCGATATCCCGGGTGAACAAGGTGGAATCCTACCCTCTAAATCTTGGAAAAAAATTAATAAAAATGAACCTTGGTACAAAGGCGAAACCCTTAATGCTGGCATTGGTCAAGGCTTTATGACATCCAGCCCTCTTCAACTAGCTGTTACAACGGCAGCGGTAGCTAATAAAGGTCAGTTATTTCAACCTACTCTATTGAAAAATATCAAACCACCTGGCCAATCAATGACTGAATTTAAAAAATCTGCCAGCAAGCAAATACCCATTCATAATATTAAGAATTGGGAAACTGTTATTGATGGCATGAGGCAAGTGATCTATTCACCTAAAGGTACCGCTAGAAGATTAAACAAAAAACTTACCTACACGCTAGCAGGCAAAACAGGCACAGCTCAAGTATTTGGTCTGGATGCTGAAGAAGTTTATATTGCAGAGAATCTTGAAGAAAAATTAAGAGACCATGCTTTGTTTACAGGCTTTGCGCCAATCGAAAATCCAGAAATAGCCATTGCTGTTGTGGTTGAAAATGCAGGTAGCGGCAGCTCAAAAGCTGCACCATTAGCACGCCAAGTGCTGGATGTTTATTTTAATAAGCATCTAAACAATGAGCTGACTCAATAGGCTCTTGTCTATTGGAAACTTTAAGGTTGCATCCATACGATAGCGCGCTTTAAGCTGGTCCAATTGTGGCTGATTCAGCTCATCATACAAAATAATAATTTTAGCTTGAGGAGAGTTACCCTCCAAAGTGGCTAGTAGTGACTCTATGTTGCTCACTCTATCTCGAAACTCAGGATTGTGGCTAAACTCAGCAACGAGCACTTGGTAAGTATTTTTCTTAGCAAGCTTAGTTGCTTTACGCTGAGAGTCTTCAAAATCGACCATAAACCCTTGCTCATTAAACAAGGGTGTAAAGTCTTCGAAACCACCTTCATCAACAAAAAATAAGAGGTTTTGACTCATCAAGTTTGGTTTTGTAATTGATAAAAGTTTTGCTTAAATTCAGAAAAATTTTCATCTTCAATGGCTTGACGCATTTGTGACATTAAATCTTGGTAATAATATAAATTATGAATGGTATTAAGCCTTGCACTTAAGATTTCGTTTTTTCGTTGTAAATGATGTAAGTACGATTTGGTGTAATTTAGACAAGTGTAGCAACCACAATTCTCATCCAGTGTGGCTGTATCAAGCCGGTAGTGAGCGTTGCGAATTTTTACAATACCCATCGATGTAAACAAATAGCCATTTCTAGCATTACGAGTTGGCATAACACAGTCAAACATATCAATACCGCGCTCAACCGCCTCTACCAAATCACTCGGTGTACCAACACCCATTAAATATCGAGGTTTATTTTCGGGTAGCTCGTTTGGTAAATAATCCAATACTTTCATCATTTCTTCTTTTGGCTCGCCAACACTCAAACCGCCAATTGCATAGCCATCAAACCCAATATTGACTAACTCTTTAGTAGATTCACGGCGTAAGTCTTCATACATACCACCTTGTACAATACCAAAAAGAGCGTTTTTATTGTTGAGTTTTTCATGCTCTAATTTTGAGCGTTTAGCCCAACGCAACGATAATTGCATGGATTGATCGGTGGTCGCCTTGTCTGCAGGATATGGCGTGCATTCGTCAAAGATCATGACGATATCTGAACCTAGTTTATTCTGAATCTGGATTGATTCTTCCGGGCCCATAAAGATTTTATCACCGTTTTTTGGCGATCTAAAATCAACACCTTGCTCGCTAATCTTGCGCATTGCTCCCAAACTAAATACTTGAAAACCGCCAGAATCAGTAAGAATTGGACCCTGCCAATGCATAAAATCGTGCAAATCACCATGTGCTTCAATAACATCTGTACCCGGTGTAATGGCTAAATGAAAGGTATTGCCCAAGATAATTTGAGCACCAAGATCAATCACCTCTTCTGGTGTCATCGCTTTAACGGTGCCATAAGTTCCAACCGGCATAAATGCAGGCGTTTGCACCTCTCCACGTTTAAAGGTCATCTGGCCACGGCGTGCTTTATTGTGTGTTTTCTTTAGTTCAAATTTCATATTTATGAGTTATTAATATTCTAAGTATTGATATCGTTGGATTGCTGAACATCGCTTTGAAGTTTCCAAAGCTTGGCATACTCACCTTGAGCGTTTAATAATTGCTGATGAGAACCACTTTCTAAAATACCACCTTGACCCAATACAATAATTTTATCTGCATCGATAATGGTTGATAATCGATGCGCGATAACCAAAGTTGTATGCTGCTTACTTAAAGAGTTTAAAGCCTTTTGCACCATCTTTTCTGAATAAGAATCTAGCGCAGAAGTAGCCTCATCAAAAATTAAAATAGGCGGATTTTTTAACAAAACGCGGGCAATTGCTAAACGTTGCTTTTCACCACCAGATAGTTTAAGGCCTCGCTCACCGACCAATGTATTATATTGATCGGGCAACTGCTCAATAAATTTATCGATAAAGGCAAGTTTAGCCGCTGTTTTAATTTCCTCTTCACTTGCATCTTGTTTTCCGTAAGCAATGTTATAGTAAATACTTTCATTAAACATAACGGTGTCTTGAGGAACTACACCCATTGCAGAGTGCACAGAGTGCTGGTTTAAGTCTTTTATATTTTGACCATCAATCAATATTTCACCAGACGTCACATCATAAAATCTAAATAATAGCTTGGCTAAGGTTGATTTTCCTGATCCTGAAGATCCTACAATCGCTATTTTTTGCCCAGGATTAATATCAAAACTTATATTTTTCAGCACTGGATTTTTACCTGGATAGGCAAATGAAATATCTTTAAACTCAATCTTACCTTTGTTAAATTTAAGCACTGGTGCATCCTTGGCACTAGTAACCAAAGGTCGCTTATCTAAAAGATTGAACATATTATTCATATCGATAAAATTGTGCTTAATTTGTCGATAAACAATTCCTAACGATCCTAGTGGCATAAATAGTTGCAGGAGCAAAGCCTGGATCATAATCATGTCACCCAAGCTTAATGTTTGATCTACTACACCTTGTGCAGCCATAATAAGCACCATTGTTACGCCAACGGCAATAACTGCCCCTTGAATAAAATTAAGTGCTGTCATGGAGGTGAAACTCTTGGTAGCAACCTCTTCCCATCGACCCATGGTCTCTTGATAACGACTTACTTCAAACTCTTCTCTATTGAAATATTTAACTGTTTCATAGTTAATCAAGCTATCTACTGCATTAGTGTTAGCCTCAGATTGCATGTCATTCATTTGATAACGATACTTCATTCTCCAAGTTGTAATTGCAAGCGTCAAGCCAATATAAAACACAACAGTCGCTAGGGAAATTCCAGCAAAAAATACATCATAATTAATCCACAATACGCCAATAACTAAACAAATTTCAAAAAATGAAGGCAAGATATTAAAGACAAAAATAGACAACAAAGTGGAGACACTTTGCGTGCCTCGATCAATGTCACGAGTGATGCCGCCAATGCGTCGATCCAAGTGAAATGATAAATCCAATGTATGCAGATGCTTAAAGACTCCCAGTGCAATTAAATGCATGGCGTGGTAGCGTACTTTGGCAAAAACAGCATCTCTAAGTTCATTAAAAAATGAGCTAGATAATCTCAATAAGCCATAAGCAAATAACAAACCTAAAGGTAAAACTAGCACGATGTTGGTTTGATCCAATGAATCAACAATATCTTTGAGAACAATTGGAACAGCTACATTGGCCAACTTAGCAGATATTAAAAATAGCGTCGCTAAAATAACACGTGTTCGCATCGCCAGTAAATACGGCAAAAGTTTTTTTAAAACTTTAATATCTTGAGTTTTAAAATCGTAAGCTTGTGTTTGCTTTTTAGTAGCGTTCATCATTCATTGGGTGATCTTCAGGCACAATAGCGCCCTTTTCTAAAGCAATTTCAACTACTTCTGTAGATCGAAACTGTGCAGGGTCTTGGAGTAGTTGTTGCTGCCAAAAAGAATGCATTTCACACATGGTTGGGTGCGTATGGTTGCAGCCTAAAATATGGAAAGAGCATTCTCCTACTCTCCACGGTCCATCTCCAGTAATACTACCTTCAATCAAGTGAATACAATATTGAGGATCCTTTTCCCAAAACAATTCAAAATATAGCACACCTTTTGGATGTTCGAATAAATTCTCAATGACTCTCACCTCTCCATTTGGATACTTGATGTACAAAGGTGAGCGCATGGAAAGTAATTTATGCGTTTTTAAATGACTGGTTGATGTGCTCAAAACTAAATCCTCTTGACTGTAAAAACCGCTGCTGCTTAGCTTTTTCTTTAAAATCACTTGGCACTGACTGGCCATATTTTCGCTCTCGAATCTTATGTGCTAACGCATAAAAATCAAACCCAGATAAATCAAATTGATCAATCCCTCGTTGTTTTAAATCAAGCCTAATTTTAATCGGGCCTTTGCCTTGGTTAAAACGCATTTGAATGAATTCAGTGGTAAAGCGCTCATTACTTTGGTAATCTTTTTGTATCAACGAAGCAATAACGGAATCAATGTCGTCTTGATCAAAATCTTTGTTTTTTAGTTTATGACTTAGTTCAAGCGTTGAATGCTCGCGCCTGACAAGCATACGCATCGCGCCAGAATAACATTCTTCTCTACTTTTTCTCAGCGTTGTCATTCATCAGCTTGTCGCGAATTTTAGTTTCAATACTTTTGCTTAACTTTGGATGTTCTTTTAGGTAGTCACGTGAGTTGTCCTTACCTTGGCCAATTCTTTCACCTTCTACACTGTACCAGGCGCCTGCTTTTTCAACAAAGCCCAACTTCACACCCAAATCAATGATTTCACTTTCTAGTGAAATTCCTTCATTGTAAAGAATTTGAAACTCTGCTTGCTTAAATGGAGGTGCTACTTTGTTTTTTAACACCTTAACACGGGTTTCATTGCCCAAAATTTCGTCGCCTTTTTTAATAGCACCGATACGGCGAATATCAAGACGTACTGAGGCGTAAAACTTTAAAGCATTACCACCTGTTGTAGTTTCAGGATTACCAAACATAACGCCGATTTTCATACGTAATTGGTTAATGAAGATAACCATGGTGTTTGTTTTCTTGATATTTGAAGTAAGCTTTCTTAGCGCTTGAGACATTAATCGAGCTTGTAAACCCATGTGTGATGCACCCATCTCTCCTTCAATTTCGGCTTTAGGTGTTAATGCTGCAACTGAATCTATCACCACGATATCAACACTGCCTGATCGAACTAACATATCGGTAATTTCCAATGCCTGCTCACCCGTGTCTGGCTGAGAGATTAGTAAATCATCCGTATTAACACCTAAACGCTTAGCATATTGTGGATCTAGTGCATGCTCAGCATCAATAAAGGCAGCAGTGCCACCTAACTTTTGCATCTCAGCAATAACATGAAGTGTTAGTGTTGTTTTTCCAGAAGACTCTGGGCCATAAATTTCAACCACTCGACCTCTTGGCAAGCCACCAATTCCAAGTGCGATATCTAAACTTAAACTACCTGTTGAGACAGCTTCAATATCTGTTTGAGCGCCTTCATCACCCAAAAACATGACCGAACCCTTGCCAAATTGCTTATCAATTTGCGATAGAGCCACCTTTAGCGCTTGTTTTTTCTGTTCATCCATGTCACTTCTCCTAGGTAAAATATGTTTAATTAATTAAGCAATTATATCCGAAATATTGTGACAACTTTTTCATTAAATGACACTCAAAATATGGACTTGGCGCTCAAACTTGCACGCCAAGGAATACAAGGTGTTGGCGCCAATCCTATGGTGGGTTGTGTGATTGAAAAAGAAGGTAATATTATTGCTCAGGGCTATCATCAAACCTTTGGCGAGGCTCACGGGGAAATTAATGCTCTTGAAAAAATTAACCATCAGGCTAAAGATGCAACCCTTTATGTCACTTTAGAACCTTGCTCACACCAGGGGAAAACCCCACCTTGTGCGCAAGCTGTTATTAATTCTGGTGTTAGTAAAGTAATCATTGCAACACTCGACCCTAATCCACTAGTTAGCGGCAAAGGTGTAGCTATGCTTAGAAATGCAGGTGTTGAAGTTGAAATTGGCTTACTGGAACAGCAAGCGCAACAGCTTAATCGTGGCTTCATCAAGCGTATGGAAACAGGCATTCCTTTTGTCACTTGTAAAATTGCCATGAGTCTTGATGGAAAAACTTCCATGCACTCTGGTGAAAGTAAATGGATTACAGGTGCAAGTGCTCGAGTTGACGTGCAAAAGCTTCGATCTCAAAACCAAGTCATTATGACTGGATCTGGAACAATTCTTTCGGATAACCCTTCTATGACCGTTCGTCTTAATGATGTAGATACTTCTCCTATTCGCGTCGTTATTGATTCACGAAATCAGATTATTGATAAAACACTTAATATTTTTTCAATAGATGTGCCGACTCAGATATTTAATACAAGTAATGCTAAGCTTAACTCAGCAGGGAAAATAGACCTTGAAGATGTTTTATTACAGCTTGGCGCTCAGGGAATTAACACCGTCTTACTAGAAGCGGGTCCAGGCTTAACCGGTGCCATGATTCAAAGCAATCTTATTGATGAATTTATTATCTATACTGCGCCAGTACTAATGGGTAGTGATGCTAATTCGATGGCGCACTTATCCATAGCCAGCATGACAGATAAAATTAACCTAGCTATTAGTGATGTGCGTATGATAGATCAAGACATACGCATAACCGCTTCAATAAAATGATTAAAAGTTTAACCAATAAACGAATTCTACTAGGCGTTAGCGGATCAATATCTGCCTATAAAGCGCCTGATATTGTCAGACGCCTACAAGATCTTGGTGCTGATGTTCGGGTTATTCTTACTTCTGGTGGATCAAAATTTATCACCGAACTCTCACTCCAATCTATTTCGAAAAATAAAGTCCATCATAATTTATGGGATAAAGAAGCCGAACTGTCCATGGGACATATTGAGTTAGCAAAATGGGCTGACTGTATTCTTATCGCTCCAGCAAGTGCCAATATTATTTCAAATATGGCATCTGGCAAGGCATCTGATTTACTCAGCAGTGTCATTTTAGCCAGTGATGCAATACTTATGATTGCACCTGCTATGAACCAACAAATGTACAAATCTAGCGCTTTACAAAGCAATCTAGACTTATTAAAGTCTCGTGGTGCTGGTGTGATCACTCCAGACTCAGGCTCTCAAGCTTGTGGCGACATGGGTCTTGGCAGATTACCAGAATCTATCGATATTGCCAACCAAATTGCTAAGCAGTTCCAAACTACACAGCTTAGTGGTCAACATATTATTATCACCCTTGGTGCAACGCTTGAGCCAATTGACCCTGTTCGATTTATCTCTAACCATTCAAGTGGCAAGATGGGAATGGCTTTGGTTGACACCTGTATTGAAATGGGGGCTCAAGTAACTTGTGTTTATGGAAACATCAACATACCACTGAATGATAAAGCAAACAACATCCAAACACTGAGCGCTCAGCAAATGTATGAATACGTCATGCAAGAAATTCATCATTGCGATATCTTTATCTCTTGTGCAGCTGTTTGTGATTATTCTGTTAAAGAGTCCTCTAATCAGAAAATCAAAAAAAATGGCGGCAATCTTATTTTAGAGCTAATTCCCAATAAGGACATCCTTGCCAATGTTTGTAGTCTTGAGAAAAAACCTTTGTGTATTGGCTTTGCTGCTGAGACGCAAAATACTCTCGAAAATGCTCAATTAAAGTTAAAAAACAAGGGTTGCGAGGTCATTATTTTAAATGATGTTTCAAATGCGGAAATTGGCTTTAATTCTGACGAAAATCAAGTGATTTTTATCAGTCAAAAACAGCAAAAAAATATCGCTAAAAATAGTAAAACAAAGATCGCAAATAATATCCTTACTATCTTCATTAAAGAGTTCTTATAAACGCCAAAAAACACCGTTAAATCAACACCCATTAAAGTTACTCACAAAGCTGTGGATAACTCTGTTAATATCTCCTTGAAAAGTATCAAAAACGTTGATAGATTGCCCTTTGTTATGGTTTTGAATAAAAACTAATCAGTTAAAATTTATCGTTAAAAATCAAATAGTTATATAATAATAATTAAAACTATAATATTAGAAAACACTCATTAATCATTTTAAAAACATATTGGAGGAAAACTCAATGTGTTTCACGCCTTAAATCAAGGGTTTCACGTTATATTAGATAATCATAAACTTAAAAATATGCAAACTAAAAAAAATTGAAAATTTAACCCACAATTATGATCATTTTAGCGCTAAATTTTCTCTTTGGAATTCTGGTATTTTCTCTTAAAAATACGCTCGCATTGTCCACGTTAGAAATAGCTCTGTTTATTACCCTATTATTGGTTGTTTTTACTACCTTTAAACGATATAAACCCCTTTCTATCAATTTAATATTTTTTATCGTTGGATTTACTTGGATGGGTGTGTTTTCCACACATATACTGCACCCAGATATCGATGAAAAATTCTTTAATAAGCCAATTAGTGTTGTTGGAACAATTCATGATCTTCCTGAGAAATCTGGTCAAAAGTCACGCTTTAGCTTTGAAGTATCTGAACCTTTTCAAGCAAAACTTAAGCTATCCTGGTATGGCGACACCCCTAATAACCTCCGAAGTGATGACACCTGGAAACTGCTTGTAAAAATAAAACACAAAAATAGCTACCAAAATAAAGGGGGCTTTGATTATGAAAAATGGCTTTTTTACCAACAATTTGACGCAACCGGCTATGTTAGGCATAGTGACAATAACAAACTTATACTCAAAAGTTCTAGCTTATCAATCAATTCGATCAGACAAAATATTCGTAATACACTGTCCACTCATTTAGCTGAACTTCCATTTTTAGGCGTTATTAATGCACTGGTTATTGGAGATCGGTCACTCATCAATCGCGATCATTGGGATTTATTCAAATCTACCAATACCACTCATCTTAGTGTTATTTCAGGCTTACACATTGGATTAATTTCTGGCTTTATATTTATACTGTCTAGTTTTTTATGGCGACGTTGCATTGCTTGTGTTTCACGATTGCCAGCCATGGTTCTGGGCGCCTACTTTGGATTGTTGAGTGCATTTTTATATGCTTTGATTGCTGGCTTTTCAGTTCCAACACAGCGAGCTTTTATTATGGCTGGCGTGGTTTTCTTGTCGATCATTTTAAGGCGTCAACATAGTGCATGGCAACTCTATGGAATAGCCCTCATATCGGTATTATTTTTTAATCCGCTCAGTATTTTCAGTGTTGGCTTTTGGCTATCTTTTTATGTGGTTGCTGTTATTATTTACGGCGCAGGTCAACACAAAGATAGGCATTGGTTTTTACGACTACTCTACATTCAACTATTAATTAGTCTTGCCACTCTGCCTTTGATCGCCTGGTTCTTTCATTCTGGCTCAACACTTTCTCCCATTGCTAATTTAATAGCAATTCCAGTTTTTAGCTTTATTAGTACACCGCTCTCGTTATTGGGCGTTCTGTTTTTATATCTTGATCTGGAATTTTTAAGTGGACTTAGTTTTTCCATTGCTAATGAATCATTGGTGTATTTATCAATATTACTTCAATTCTTAAAAGAGATTGACTTCAACCTATGGCACTACACCCAAAACTCGAGCATTGATCTTACCTTGTTAATAATCGCCGTTCTATTTACTCTATTACCTGGCGCTTTAAAGCTTAGAAAAATATCCCTTCTATTAATATTTATTATTTGGTTTCATCCTATTGAAAAGATTAAGCATGGGGAGGTGTTAATCACTGTATTGGACGTAGGTCAAGGCCTATCACATGTTGTTCGCACAAAAAACCATACGCTTATTTTTGATGCAGGTGCAAAATACCCTTCTGGATTCAATATGGGCGATGCGGTGATCAACCCCTATCTAGATTCTCAACAAATTAACTTACTTGATATCATTGTAATATCTCATGGTGATAATGATCATATTGGCGGATTGGATAGTATTTTAAAGAATAATAATAGTCAAAAAATACTCACCTCCATTCCTGGAAAAATACCAAAAATGGCCAGTTTGTGTCAATCTCAACCTTCTTGGCAATGGGATGGAATAACTTTTCAAATGCTAAACCTAGATCACAACTTCACTGGTAACAACGCTTCTTGTGTACTTAAAATATCTAATCAACATCATTCCATCATGCTAACAGGCGATATTGAAAAAAAAGCAGAACTCCATTTGATTGATATTTGGGGTGACCAACTTCAATCTGATATCCTGATCAGCCCTCATCATGGTAGTAAAACCTCGTCGAGTGAGCAATTTTTAACTACTGTAAAGCCTAAATGGGTGGTCATTTCTAGTGGCTATAAAAATCGATTCAACCATCCTGCCAAGGTGGTAATGAGTCGCTATCAAGATCATAAAATCAAAACATTAAACACTAACTGCACAGGACAAATTGATATTCAAATAGGCGATAATATAAGTTTTACACCTTATAGGGTGGCTCATAAGCGCTATTACCAACGCACCTGTCCTTAATGAATTCATTAAGCATTGAGAAGACTAAAATTAATTAGTGATAATGAATCTTGCTAGCCTGTGTCAGGGTTAATGCATTAATCGCATCTACTAAAGATTGCTCTGGATTAACACTAACTTCTTTGATTAATGGCGCACTGCCTTTTAATCGTTTTGTACTATAAGAAATCTTAACTGGGCATCTTCCCTTGTGCTCTGCTAATACTTGATACAGTTTAGGGAATATTGACTGGTGACGTTCATCAAGCTTAACTTCAAAGCCTTTAGCATAATTCATTTTCACTTCATTAATATCTTCAATCTTATCAACAATAACCTGCCAACCATCTCGGTAGTCATCTCGCTGAATCTTGCCTGAAATAATCACCACATCATCCACAATCAATTTATCACTGACATCACCAAGAGATTTTGAGAAAACAACGGCATTTAGTAAAGTATGGCCATCTTCAACAGCAACAATAGCAATCTGCCCTCCTTTACGAGTAGGACGATAGCGTAGCTCAGAAATTAGCGCTAGTACACGCACATCTTTATTGTTCCTAAAGCGTATCTCAGAAGGTAATGTGGCGTTTATATGTTTGGCATCTGCTTTATATTCATCGGTTGGATGGTCATAAAAATAATAACCCATGACCATTTTTTCTAGTTGCAAGCGTTGTCGGAAAGAAAAATCAGGTGCGTTCGAATAATGGACTTCGTACTCTACATGCTCCTCAACAACAGAAAATAAACCACTCTGTCCACTAGAATGATCATTTTGACGTTGTTCTGCCTGTTTGACTGCTACTGGGTAGGTCTTGATCAAACTTGCTCTTGGAACGTCAAATACATCTAATGCGCCACTATAAATTAATGCCTCTAGTGCGCGTTTATTCAGATAACGCTTTTCAATTCTAAAACAAAAATCAAACAAATCTTTAAAAACACCATTCGCCTGACGTTCTGCCATAACTCTTTCAACTAAGGCTTCACCTACACCCTTAATGGCGCCCAGTCCATAAACAACTGTTTTGTCATCTGCAATGCTAAATTGATAATCGGATTCACACACATTAGGACTATTAACCTTTAACCCCATTTTAAGAATTTCACCCACCGTAAACGATACTCGATCCGTGTCATCCATCATGCCTGATAAAACAGCAGCCATAAAGGGCGCTGGATAATGGGATTTTAACCAAGCTGTGTGATAAGACACATAAGCATAAGCAACTGAGTGTGATTTGTTAAATCCGTATCCTGAGAATTTATCAATCAGATCAAAAATTTCATTCGCTTTCTTCTCATCAATATTTTTTTCAGCAGCACCTTCCACAAAAACACTACGCTGACGATCCATCTCTTCTACTTTCTTTTTACCCATAGCACGGCGCAATAAGTCGGCACCACCGAGTGAATAGCCTGCCATAACTTGAGCAGATTTCATCACTTGTTCTTGATACAAGAACACACCATTAGTTGGCGCAAGAATCTCTTTTAACATTGGGTGCGGGTATTTAACTTGAGCACCATGCTTTACATTAATGTAGTCATCTACCATGCCAGCATCTAACGGGCCTGGGCGATATAGGGCTAGCATAGCAACAATATCTTCAAAATTATCCGCTTGGAGTTTTTTTAAATAACTACGCATGCCGTCAGATTCCAGCTGGAAAATTCCGGTGGTATCACAACGTTGTAAAAGCTCATAAACTTTTTCATCGTCTAGTGGTAGGCTATCAAGGTCAATTTTCTCGTCACTTAACCCTTTAGCCTCAAT
>CAYYGB010000002.1:0-20152 GCA_964471285.1 uncultured Candidatus Thioglobus sp. | reverse complement strand
GCATAGCTTTCATTTTGTGGCTTTATTGGTATCTGGTGGGCATACGATGTTGATCGATGTTAAGGCTATTGGTGAATATGAAATTTTAGGGGAGTCGCTTGATGATGCAGTGGGCGAAGCTTTTGATAAAACAGCCAAGATTTTAGGTCTTGGGTATCCAGGCGGTCCAGCTTTAGCGCAACTTGCTCAACAAGGCAGTCCAGATGCTTTTAAATTCCCAAGGCCAATGATTGACCGCCCAGGATTAGACTTTAGCTTTAGTGGCTTAAAGACATTTGCGCGCAATACATTTACTAAGCATCCTGACCGAAAAGCTGACATTGCTAAAGCTTTCGAAGTAGCAGCAACTTCTACATTAATGATTAAATGTCGTCGTGCTTTGGAGCAAACAAAAAGAACAACCTTGGTAGTGGCAGGCGGCGTAAGTGCCAACCTATCGTTGCGCCAAGAACTAGATGCAATGGGCTTAAAGCAAGGTGTTCAAGTATTTTATCCTCGACAAGAATTTTGCACAGACAACGGCGCTATGATCGCCCTAGCAGGTCACTTTCGTTTAAGCAAAGGGCAATCGACCACCAGTGGAGAAATCGCTATCCAGCCTAGATGGAGTCTAGAAGATTTGGAGTCAGTATGAGTCAATTAGCTAAAGTTTTTACACGCGCCTCAACAGGCCTTGATGCGCCAGTGGTTACCATTGAAGTGCATATTTCTGGAGGGTTACCTGGGTTTTCTATTGTGGGTTTGCCGGAAGGCGCCGTTAAAGAAAGTAAAGATCGGGTTCGCTCAGCGCTAATCAACTCAAACTTTAAACTACCCAGGGGGCGCATTACTGTCAGTTTGGCACCGGCCAACCTTCCTAAGCGAGGTGGGCGCTATGACTTACCGATCGCATTGGGTGTATTGCTAGCATCTGGCCAAATTAAACCCAGTGTTGATGTAAGCCAATTTGAATTTTATGGAGAACTGGGGTTAGACGGTTTACTGCATACGACAGAGGGTTTGTTGCCAGCTATTATTGAAGCGCATAATGCGAAGCATAATATTGTCATTCCTGTTGATGACTTTGAGCAATGTGCTTTGGTGGAACAGGCAAAAATATTTCCAGCGAGGCATTTATTGCAAGTATGTGAGTTTTTGTCTGGCATCGGTGAGCCTGAAAATTGCCCGATCAGTGTTAATCCCCAAGTAACTTATACTAAGGATTATTCACAAGTTAAAGGGCAATATCAGGCGAAGCGCGCATTAGAAGTCGCTGCTAGCGGTGGACATAATATTTTGTTGCGCGGTACGCCAGGCTCTGGAAAAACCATGTTGGCAGAAAGACTCCCTTCGATTATGCCACCTTTAAGCTGCGAAAAGGCCTTACAAAAGGCATCCATTTATTCCGTTGCTGGAAAAATGTTAGACAAGACCCAAATGTATATTCGAGCTTTTCGATCTCCTCATCATTCATCCTCAGCAGTATCATTAGTGGGTGGCGGATCTATCCCCAAGCCGGGCGAGATTTCTCTGGCACATGAGGGGGTGTTATTTTTAGATGAGCTGCCTGAATTTCCTCGTCACGTTTTAGAAACCCTAAGACAACCCTTGGAGAGTGGTGAAGTGCACGTTTCTCGCGCTCAACAACAAGTCACTTTTCCGGCAAATTTTCAATTGATCGCCGCTATGAATCCTTGTCCATGCGGTTATTTTGGAGATGGTACGAGTAAGTGTCATTGCACAGAAGATCAAATTAGTAAATACCATGTTAAGATTTCTGGCCCGTTACTAGATCGTATCGATATGGTTTTAGAAGTTCCACCACTACCGAAAGAGATATTACTGAGTCAAAAAAACGAACAGATAGAAAACAGCGAAACCATCAGAGCGCGTGTATTAGATTGCTATAATATGCAGATAAATAGACAAGGTAAATTAAATGATCGTCTTAGCCCAGATGAGGTTGATGACTTGATTGTTTTAAACAAAGAGAACAGGCAATTGTTAGAGAGTGTGATTGACAAACTACATCTTTCAGCAAGAGCTTATCATCGAATTTTAAAAGTCGCTAGAACCATTGCAGATTTAGACCATGCTCAAGCAGTTGAGCAACGTCATTTGATTGAAGCAATTGGGTATCGGCGACATAATGGATAGAAAAATGGTAATTATTCCCGCAATTGATTTGAAAGATGGGCAGTGCGTACGCTTAAGACAAGGGCTGATGGACGACACGACTGTGTTTTCAGACAACCCTGTTGAAATGGCTGCTCAATGGGTTAATCAAGGTGCAAAACGTCTTCATTTAGTAGATCTAAATGGCGCCTTTGAGG
The DNA here is from genome assembly GCA_964471285.1 of uncultured Candidatus Thioglobus sp. Lineage (GTDB taxonomy): Bacteria > Pseudomonadota > Gammaproteobacteria > PS1 > Pseudothioglobaceae > Thioglobus_A. The sequence continues at coordinate 17,840 of CAYYGB010000002.1, read as the reverse complement.
GTAAGCCTATTAACGCTACCAGTGTGACCCAAATCACTAAGGAGTTCCCCAATCTTCCTGTGCAAATTGGCGGCGGTATTCGTAATATGCAAATTGCAAATACTTATATTGAAGCAGGAATTAGCTATTTAATAATAGGCACTATGGCTGTTACTCATCCTGAATTTGTCTCTGAATTATGTCGTGAATTTCCTGGAAAAGTCATTGTAGGTTTGGATGCTAACAATGGTTTGGTAGCAACTGAAGGCTGGGCTAAACAGACAGATTTACATGTGGTTGAGTTGTCAAAAAAATTCGAACAGGATGGTGTTAGCTCTATTGTCTATACCGATATTGCACGTGACGGTATGATGCAAGGTGTTAACGTTGAAGCGACTGCTGGCTTAGCTAAGCAAACATCGATTGATATTATTGCCTCTGGCGGTATCACTAATATGGATGATATTAGCAATTTACTAGTGGAAGCACACCACGGCATTAGTGGAGCCATTACGGGTCGTGCTATTTATGAAGGCACGCTAGATTTTGCCAAAGCGCAACTTTTGTGTGACCAAAAAAGCTAATGTATATTGAAGTTGCCTATGCGCTAGAAGATAAGCAAACATTGCTTAATCTAGAGGTTGGTAGCGATACAACACTCAAACAAGCGATAGAATTGTCAGGCATATTAGAGACTTATCCTCAAATAAATTTAACCCGAGATAAAACCGGTATTTTTGGAAAAATCGCTAAATTAGATACCATCTTGCGCGAAAAAGATCGAGTTGAAATATATAGACCGTTAATTGCTGATCCTAAAGAGGTGCGTAAAGAGCGCGCCGCTCAGGGTAAGAAAATGCGTAGTGGTAAAAAATCCTAATTTTTGGTAAAATAGTCCTTTAATCTAAATAAAAGTAAATGAACGAAGACCAGCCTCCGTCGACACAGTCTTTTCTACAAAGACTAAACAAGAAATTTTTTCACGCACCTCTTGCTTCAAGCGATGAGCTTTTACAAGCTCTAAAAGAAGCGGAAGAGAGCCATATTATTGATTCCCATAGTCGCAGTATTATCGAAGGTACGATGCAGCTGGAAAATATGGAAGTGCGTGATGTCATGGTTCCAAAATCAAAAATGGTAACCATTGAGCACAACACTAATACCAAAGAGTTACTTGATATTATGATCAAGTCAGCTCACTCTCGCTTTCCAATTATTGATTCAAAACGTCATAAAATTCAAGGCGTTATTTTAGCTAAAGACTTGTTAAGCTATTTAGCAGGCGATAAGCGCAGTGAGTTTAACTATAAAGAATATTTACGTAGTGCGATCTTGGTGCCTGAAAGTAAAACTTTAGGCGCTTTACTGAGAGTTTTTCAGCAAAAGAAATCACACATGGCCATTGTTATGGATGAGTACGGTGAAATCGCAGGCTTAGTAACACTAGAAGATGTACTAGAGCAAATTGTTGGCGAAATTGAGGATGAGCACGATTTAGAAGAAGACAATATTATCGATTTTGGTGATGGGCGCTTTTTATTAAAAGCCAATACACCTATCGAAGAGTTCGAAGAGTTTTTTGAAGTTCAACTAACGGCCGAAGATATTGATACAGTTGCCGGTGTTGTTATTGCAGGATTCACTCGTTTGCCTGAGCAAATGGATGAAATTAGCTTACAAGGCTTTAAATTTAAAGTGTTAAAGACCGATTCTCGCCGCATTCATTTGCTTGAAGTGGAGCGTTTAACCATTCAAAGTAAGGACTGATGGATATTCTTGTTAGTGTATTTTTAATGGGCTTATTGGGCGGTGTTCACTGTCTGGGTATGTGCGGTGGCGTGGTTGCCATGCTTACAGCTGGGCTTGATCCAGAAATCAGGTCAAATCCTAAAAAAGTTGCCCTTTTTCATCTTAACTACAATATTGGTCGAATTCTAAGCTATATCCTAATGGGTCTTGTATTTGGTCTGTTGGGCGCTATATTATCGCAAACATTGCAAATGAACTTGTTTGATAAGGCACTAAGAATTTTCTCAGGTGTATTAATGATTATGGTCGGCTTGTATATCGCGAACTGGTCATCAGGCATTCAAATTCTAGAAAAGATAGGTGCTAAATTTTGGGCAATTCTACAGCCATTGTCGAAGCGATTTTTGCCTGTCAAAGATTTAAAAGGCGCTTTTTTTACAGGCCTGTTATGGGGCGGAATCCCTTGCGGTTTGGTTTATGGCGCCTTAAGTTTTGCCATTGTATCTGGCTCAGCTGCACAAGGTGGTTTGATTATGCTCGCCTTTGGTTTAGGTACGTTGCCAAGCTTACTGATAATGGCTAGTTTATCTAACCAACTAACACATTTGATTCAAAAGCCCTGGGTAAGAAAAACTTCAGGGCTGTTAATTATTGGTTTGGGTGTCGCTGCTTTATGGATGCAAATTCAAATGGGCAAAATAATTCTAGCCAACATATAATGAAATCGCATGAATTAAAAAACCATATGGATGCCCCTATGCCTAATACACATAATTCAAAAAGCATTAATACATTCAAAAAACCAACTGATTTAGACTACCTGACCTAGCCCATGATATCGTTAGAACAAACAGCACAACAAGTCATTCAAGCACTCAAGCGCCATAAGGTGAGTGGCTATGAAATCTCTTTAAGTGCCAGCTCCGGTGTTTCTACTGCAGTGCGTTTAGGCAAGGTTGAAACTCTAGAATATCATCTTGATAAATCACTTGATATTAATGTTTATTTAGGCCAAGCTAAGGGTCATACTTCAAGTGTTGATCTCAGTGAAGGTGGTATTCTAAAAGCTGTTGAATCTGCTTGTCTTATTGCAAAATATACTCAGAATGATCCATTTAGTGGTTTAGCGCCAAAAGAGCTAATGGCCTTTGATGTGCCAGACCTAGATATGTATCATCCTTGGGAATTAGATCCTAGCCATAGCATTGATTTAGCTACTCGTTGCGAAGCGCAAGCACTGGATCATAGCGGCATTAATAATTCTGATGGTGCTGAGGTATCTAGTTATCAAGGCGAAGGCTTGTATGCCAATTCTAACGGCATGATGAGCGTGCAAAAGGGTGCCAGACACTCACTTAACTGTAGCGTTATTGCCAAGCAAGATAAAGATATGCAGACGGCTTATGAATACACAGTGGCTTTGGATGCACAAGATTTACAAGCGCCAGAATGGGTGGGAGATCGTGTTGCAAAACTTGCTATCGGTAAGTTAGGCGCTAGATCTTTAGCGTCGCAAAAATGTCCAGTGATATTTTCACCAAGAGTTTCAAGTGGCCTTTTTTCACAGTTAATCGGTGCATTGAGCGGCGCGAGCCAGTATAAAAAAGCTACTTTTTTATTAGATAGTATTGATAAACTAATTTTGCCTGAAAGTATTTCTATCCTAGAAAAACCATTTTCTAAAAAAACTATCGGTGCCAAAGCTTTTGATCGGGATGGCGTCTTAAAGCGCCAGCAATATTTTGTTGAAAATGGTCAAGTTAAAAGCTATGTACTTAGTCAATATTCGGCCAATCAGCTGGGTCTAAAAACAACAGCTAATTCTGGCGGTGTTAATAATTTAATTATTGAGCATCAGTTTACTGGTGACTTAGATGACATGATCAAACTCATGGATAAAGGTTTGGTGGTAACAGAGCTGATGGGTCAAGGTGTGAATGGCACGACGGGTGATTATTCTCGTGGAGCAACAGGGTTTTGGGTAGAAAATGGCGAAATCCAATACCCAGTATCAGGCATTACCATTGCCGGTAATCTCAAAGATATGTTGCTGGGTATTGAGCATGTGGGTACAGATGTGGACTATCGAGGCAATATCAAAGTTGGCTCTGTATTGATTAATCAAATGACAATAGCTGGGGACACCGAGTGACATACGACATTGTCGTTGTTGGTGGTGGCATGGCAGGCCAGGCCTTTGCTTTATCGATGGCAAAAACAGATTATAAAATTGCTATTATTGAGCCCAATAACCCAAACCCAACACTAAATAAAGATTTTCATTCGCGTGTAAGCGCAATCACTCCAGCTTCTGAGCAATTGCTAAAAGATATTAACGCTTGGGATTTAATTAAGCGAAAACATGTTTTCTCTCATACTCAGGTGTGGGACCAAAACTCCCATGGAGCGTTAGATTTTCATGCTCAAGACGAGAGCCTGCCACATCTTGGCCATATTATTGAGAATGACGCTATTCAATCAGCATTGTTTGAAGCATTGGAAAAAACCGATGTTGAGTTTATTGGTGCCAAGTTAGAGAGTATAGAAAAAACGACAGCAGGGTACCAGCTTCAGTTAAATAATAAACAATCCCTAGATTGCCAGCTGCTTATTGGAGCAGATGGCGCTCGGTCAAACGTTCGCAGTTTAGCCAATATTAGTTTTAGTGAAAATGATTATCAGCAAAAAGCCATTATTTGCAATGTTAAATCAACACAAGATTTTAACAGTACAACTTGGCAGCGATTCTTATCAGACAGTATCGTAGCACTCTTGCCATTAGGCGAAAACCAAGCTTCTATAGTTTGGTCAGCAGACAATAATTTAGCTGACGAATTAATGACACTAGATAAGCCAGCATTCGCAAAGAGATTATCAGCAGCAGTGGAGTACCGTTTTGGAGAGTTTGAAGTGCTTAGCGATATTCAGGCTTTCCCACTAATCGAGCGAAGTTCTAACGAGTATGTAAAAGAAAGCTTGGCACTTATTGGTGATGCAGCGCATAATATTCATCCTCTTGCTGGTCAAGGTATTAATCTTGGTTTTTCAGATGTTAGAGAATTATCAAAACAATTAGAAGATGATAATAAGAATTTAGGCAATTATTCAACACTCAGAAAATACGCTAGAGCGCGCAGATTAGATAATGAACTCATGGCAAAAACCATGACAGGGCTAAACTGGATCTACAAAGAAAACAATGTGCCACTAAGGTGGTTACGAGGTTTTGGTATGAATGTTATTAATGAAAACCCACAGCTTAAATCATTTTTACAAAAACACGCACTGGGTAATTCTTAGAGAATTTGACTAGGAGTGATGATGGCGTCCAGTGGCACATCCCAATCTTGTACATCTAGCTTTTCTACTTGCTGACAATCAAAAGCTAAGCCGATAAGCATAGGTTTTTTAACCGTTTTTTGGTCTTTTTTAAAGGCTAAGGTGCGATCATAATATCCGCCACCCATACCAATACGATTTTTGTTTTTATCAAAACCCACTAGTGGCATAAACAAGATATCGAGCTGCTCAGCACTAATAACTTCAGTAGAAACTGGCTCTAGGATGCCATATTGATTATTTCTAAAATTTTCACCAATCTTTGCAAAGTTAAGACTTTTACCGTCCAATACCGGCAAATAAGTGCTTATTTCTTGTTTTTTAAGGGATTCTTGTAGGTATTTAGTGTCAATTTCGCCATTATTAGGCAAATAAATGGCAACTTTTTGACCATTCTTAAAATTTGCGATATTTTGCACTTGGGATAATAATTGTTTGGCAAATTTGACGCGATCGGATGAATCAACGTTGAGTCTTTTTTGTCGAAGAAGTTGGCGAAGTGCTTTCATATTTGCATTATAGCCGAAGAAGTTAAAATCTATTGTGTCGTGAGACCTAAACCTGAACCAGTAAGGTTCAAGGCGGAAATTCGAAGATTACCGCAGGCTTCCCACTTCAAGGCGGGCTTGCACAATAGTAATCTATCTCATATCCTTAGTTATTAATTTATCGGCTCAGGGGAATAAGGCCAACCACGAACACAATAGACACTTATTATTATCACCTGTTGTGTTTCATATATCAAACTTTTTTGTACCAATAAAGCCGTATACTTAGTATTAACAGGTGTAATATTAGCCAGTTGGGTCTTAATTAAAAAGTAGAGGTTGTGAATGATATTAATGCGTCGAATTTTAGTGCTAGTTGTCATGTTTATGAGTGTGGGCGCTTTTGCAGAATCAGGCAAAGTTACTGGTGGTGCTCCTTATGATGTACCATCTTGGTTTACCGATAGTTTTTTAGATATTGCTGATGACGCAGAAGATGCGCTTGATGAGAATAAAACTGTCATGCTATATTTCCATTTAGATGGCTGTCCATATTGCGACGCTATGTTGACGCAAAATTTTAAACAAGGTTCAAATTTAGACTTTATTAAAAAGCATTTTTCAGTGATTGCTGTTAATATCAAAGGTGCACGTGAAATCACTTTGAGCGAATCTGAAACCAAAACTGAACAAGCGCTTAGTAACATGCTAGAGGTTAAATATACGCCGACGATTGTATTCTTAGGCGAAGATGGTAAGCAAGCTTTTAGAACGAATGGCTATCGAAATGTAGCAGCTTTCAGACAGGTGCTTGAATATGTGGCTAGTAAATCGTATAAAGATACGACTCTATCAAACTATATTGAAACTCAGCAAAAGGCCAACAAAGCTTATGCATTTATTGGTCATCCAAACTTACAAGTTGCTCATGATTTTCAAGACCTAGATAAGCCGGTGGCAATGCTATTTGAAGATAAGGATTGCACGGCCTGTGATGATTTTCATCAAAATCTGATTAATAGGAAGGACGTAAAAGCAGAGCTGGATAAATATTTATTTGTCCGATTTGACGCCTATTCTGATGAAAAAATTATTAATTTTAATGGCAAGAAAACCACGCCAAGACAAATGGTTAAAGACTTTGATTTAAATTATCGTCCAGGAATCTTGCTATTTGATGAAGGTGAAAATGTCACTAAAATTGATGGCAAGCTCTTTAGTTTTCATTTTAATACTGTGTTGAGATATGTGAGTGGCAAGCATTATCAATACTATCCAAAGTTTAGTAATTATCTACGTGTAAGACAAGCGGAGTTGCTAGATCAAGGCATCGACATTAATCTTGTAGATTAAATATGGATTTTCAGCAATATTTAATATTCCTAACTATTACTGCAGTATGGATGGTTATTCCTGGTCCAGCGACACTGTTGGCTGTGAATAACGGTATTCGTTATGGCACAAGAAAGGCAATTTTAGCCATATGGGGAAATGTAATCGCTTTTCAAATATTGGTGGCCTTAAGTATCTTGGGTTTGGGTGTTGTTTTAGCGGCTTCTGAAGCGGCTTTTATGTGGTTGAAAACAATTGGCGCTTTGTATTTGGCTTATTTAGGCTTTAGATTGTGGATGGCGCCCATTGCTAATGTTGAGCAAAGTAACAATCCTGAGTGGCAAGATGTTTCACAGCTGGTTCTTTTTAGGCGTGCCTTTTTAACAACCCTATCAAACCCTAAAGCCTTGACTTATATATCAGCATTGTTGCCACAATTTATTAATATAAATCACTTCGAAATAACGCATTTATTGACCATCTCTTTCACCATTGCAATGGCCCAATTTATCGCATTTGCTTCTTATGCTAAGCTGTCTAGTAATTTTAATATTTGGCTTAAAAATGAAAATAACCACCGATGGTTTAATAGAATTATTGGTTCAATTTTTGCTGGATTTGGTTTAACATTAGGATTTTCTGATCGCTGATCAGCCTCATAACGATTTACTCTAAGGAGACCATATGACCATTACTTCCGCTATTTTTTTGTTGTTCCTAATTATGGATCCTTTTGCTAACGTCCCTATTTTTCTAGGTCTGCTAAAAAATATTCCAGCCCAAAGGCGTCGAACGATTATTATTCGAGAGTTGTTAATAGCTTTGTTTGTTTTGTTGCTGTTTATGTTTTCTGGTCAATACATTTTGCAATTATTACAGATATCTGAATCTTCATTAGGCGTGGCAGGCGGTGTTGTGTTGTTTTTAATCTCTTTAAAAATGATTTTTTCTGGCTCTGAAGATATTTTCACCAACACGCCAGAAGGTGAGCCTTTAGTGGTGCCATTGGCCATACCATTAATTGCAGGTCCATCGGCTATTGCAGCGGTGATATTAATCATGGCGAATGATCCTAATCGGTGGGTAGATTGGGGCATTGCATTAGTGGTGGCTTGGAGCTTGGTGGGACTAATTTTGATTTTTTCTGAAAAATTTAGCCGCCATATTAGTCATAAAGCCTTCGCCGCTATTGAGCGATTAATGGGAATTTTACTGACCATTATTGCTGTTGACATGATTCTTGATGGTATTAAAAAAGCTTTTGGGATTTAGTGAGCGTACCTTTAGCATCGGTTTAGTGTGTAAAATTCAATTCATATTTATTTTGGTATTATCATTGTGAGCACATCAGACTTTTCTTCATTAAAACTACATCCTGGTCTATTAAAAAACTTAGGTAGCTTGGGCTATGAGTCTATGACGCCTATTCAAGCATTGAGCTTGCCAGCGATCCTTGATGGTAAAGATGTGATCGGCCAAGGTAAAACTGGATCTGGAAAAACAGCTGCTTTTGGTTTAGGCTTATTACATAAGCTTAATGTTAAATCTTATAAAGTTCAATCAATTGTTTTGTGCCCGACTCGAGAATTGGCAGATCAAGTTTCTGTCGAGATTCGAAACCTAGCTAGAGCTATTCACAATATCAAAATTTTAACACTTTGTGGCGGCGCACCATTTGGCCCTCAGATTGGTTCACTAGAGCATGGAGCGCATATTGTTGTCGGCACCCCGGGTCGTATCGAGGAGCACTTACGTAAAAAAACTTTAAAGCTGGATCATGTTGAGATGTTGGTACTTGATGAAGCGGATCGTATGCTGGATATGGGTTTTCAAGATGCGATTGATGACATTGTAGAAAAAATTCCTGACAATCGTCAAACGTTGCTATTCAGTGCTACTTACCCGCAAGAAATTGAAGATATTGCTATGCGAGTTATGAATAATCCTGTTGTCGTAAACGCACCTTCTACTGATGAAGAGTCAACGATTAAACAATATTTTTATCAAATCAACACGGATGATGAGCGCATGAATGCTTTGCGTATATTATTGGCCAAGCATAAGTCAGAATCAACTTTGGTTTTTTGTAATACTAAATTAGACACCCAAGATGTGGCAGACGAGCTTGTGCATTATGGTTTTTATGCGTTAGCCATTCATGGAGATTTAGATCAGCGAGAACGTGATCAGGCGTTAATTCGATTTTCTAATAAGAGTGTTTCTGTTTTAGTTGCGACTGATGTTGCGGCGCGCGGACTAGATATTGATGCGCTTGATTTGGTCGTGAACTTTAATGTCGCGCACGATCCTGAAGTGCATGTTCATAGAATTGGTCGAACGGGTAGAGCGGGTCGAAGTGGTATTGCGGCCACCTTGTTTAATGATAGAGAAACAAGAAAGCTGGACGCATTAGAAATTGATGTAACTGCTGATGAATTACCAAGTGATTCATTTCTTGATAAGCCTATTAAAAGACCAGAAATGACAACACTTAAAATTGATGGCGGAAAAAAGCAAAAGCTTCGCCCTGGTGATATTGTTGGTGGACTAACGGGTAAGGATGGTATTCCAGGAACTGCCATTGGAAAAATAACCGTTTCTAGTAATTGGTCTTATGTAGCTGTGGAGTCTGGCTTGGTGAAAGCTGCGCTAACGAAAATCCAAAATGATAAGCTGAAAGGCAAAACTTTTAGAGTTAGGATTTTGTCTTAAAACTTACTCTTTAGTATCAGTAATATTTAAAATTTCCCAAGTTTCTGAGTCGTACTCAACTTCATAACCAACCAGTGCTTTCTCAACCTGATCTCTAAGGACTACTGGGAGTTCCCACACACGCGTACAACCAAGATAGCCGTTGATCTCATGATATGTATTGTCTGAGATAGTAATATGTCGACTAAGACCCATTTGAGCAAAGCTACCCATGACATCTTCGATAAATTCGGGCCTTTTTAATGGGTAATAATTAATACTTTCATACATTTTAACTTCAGCAACAGATGCTAATAGGTTTGCCCTAACGCCATCTGCATCATGAAGATCTTGAACCAGCTCAGTGACTAAGTCATTTTCTTTGTCGATGGTAATCGAATGAATCATTGGGAAAACGTTCATTATTTCTATAGACATAATTTCTCCTAGTGTTTGAAATGGCGCATGCCTGTAAATACCATAGCTATACCGTGTTCATTTGCCGCTGCAATGACTTCATCATCTCGCATTGAGCCACCAGGTTGGATAATTGCCTTAATACCTGCTTGCGCTGCTGCATCAATGCCGTCTCTAAATGGGAAGAAAGCATCTGATGCCATCACAGAGCCTTCGACTACTAAGCCTTCATCTGATGCTTTAATACCAGCAATTTTTGCCGAGTAAACACGAGACATTTGTCCGGCACCGACACCAATTGTCATTTCATTTTTGACATAAACAATGGCATTTGATTTAACGGCTTTAGCGACTTTCCAAGCGAATAGTAAATCTTTAATTTGATCGGCTGTTGGCTCTAACTCACTGACACATTTAATGTCATTCTCAGTGATAACACCAAGATCTTTGTCTTGCACCAATAGCCCACCAGTAACTCGCTTATAGTCGAGTGATGGCTGTGCATTGGATAAATCGCCACACTCTAGAGCACGAATATTTTGTTTGGCTGATAATACATCTTTGGCATCGTTATCAATACTTGGTGCAATAATAACTTCAACAAATTGCTTTTCAATAATATCTTGAGCAGTGGCTTTATCTAAGGGGCGATTAAAAGCAATAATACCGCCAAAAGCAGAAGTGGGATCTGTTTTAAAGGCGTCTAAATAAGCATCATGAATATTGTCTCTGAGTGCAACGCCACAAGGGTTTGCATGTTTAACAATAACACAGGCTGGTGCATTAAAACTGCGAACACATTCTAGTGCTGCATCTGCATCGGCCATGTTGTTGTACGACATCTCTTTGCCTTGGAATTGTGTGCTTGATGCAACACAAGCTTCAGTGATATTTTTCTCTACATAAAAAGCGGCATTTTGATGCGGGTTCTCACCGTAGCGCATAGATTGAGTTTTGTGAAACTGTAGATTAATTGTATTTGAAAAACCGTCTTGTTCTTTGCCTAGGTAATTAGCGATAGCACCATCATATTGTGCAGTATGCTCAAAAGTCTTAAGCGCTAGTTTGGTTCTGGTTTCAAGGGTTGTGTTGCCATTTGCAGTAATTTCATCCATGACAGTTTGATAATCTGAAGCATCTACAACCACTGTGACTGATGCATGATTTTTAGCACTAGAGCGTAACATCGCTGGACCACCAATATCGATATTTTCAATCGCATCTTCTAATGTGCAATCTGGATTGGCAATCGTTGCTTGAAAAGGGTAGAGGTTTACAACCACCAGATCAATTGGATTGATATCATTCTGTGTCATTACTTCTTCGTCAAGACCTCGACGCGCTAAGATGCCGCCGTGAATCTTTGGATTAAGGGTTTTTACACGCCCCGCCATCATCTCTGGAAAGCCAGTATAGTCAGACACTTCAATGACAGGAATACCTTTTTCAGCTAATAATTTAGCGGTACCACCTGTTGAAAGAATTTCAATATTTTTGCTGACCAATACTTGGGCAAGTTCAAGAATACCTGTTTTATCAGAAACACTGATTAAAGCGCGTTGTATAGACATTTTGTTCCTTTGAGATATGGGAGTTAGGTTACAAAGGTTATTATAGAGTTTTAGAGCTTATAGAGTTCGATTTTTTTCTTAAGCGTGCCACGATTGACGCCTAATATGCGAGAAGCTTCGCTTTGGTTATTGTTGACTAACTCTAAAATAAATTTTATAACGACAGACTCCACTTCATTCATAACCATTTTATGAACGCCAGATGCTTGTTCGCCATCGAGTTGCTCGAAGTAGCGAGTTAATTTTGCATTGATACAGGCTGGTAAATCTGTAGAGCTCATAATTGGTTTAAGTAGTTCTCAAAAAGCTTGAATTGTTGTTCACGATCAGTAACTTTATTAATCGTTTGCCAAAATTTCTGCATGTGGTTTTTATCAAGGTGCGTAGCATACCAAAGAATGTGCTTTCTGGCGAGCCTCAATCCCAAAAAATCACCATAAAAAGCATGAATTTGATGAATATGCTTAAGTATAGTAGATTTTTGCTCTTCAAGTGGGACTGGATTGGATGTTTTCTGGGTGTTGAGATAGTGATTAATTTCAGAAAATATCCAAGGATTGCCTTGAGCTGCTCGTCCAATCATGACACCTGAAGCATTCGTGTAATCTAATACTTGTTGTGCTTTTTCAGCACTGGTAATATCCCCATTAGCAATGACAGGAATTTGAACTTGATTAACAACAGACTTAATGGTGTCATATTCCGCCATGCCATTATATTTATCTGCCTTGGTTCGTCCATGAACACTTAACATTTGAATACCGGCTTGCTCTGCAATTTGCGCAATGGTTGGTGCATTTTTGTTATCAGTGTCCCAGCCTGTTCGCATTTTTAAGGTCACGGGAGTATCTACTGCTGATACGACTGATTCAAGAATATCTTTAACAAGTATCTCGTCTTGCATCAATGCTGATCCAGACGCTTTGTTACAGACTTTTTTGGCAGGACAGCCCATATTAATATCAATAATATCTGCCCCAAAATCAACCGCTCTTTGTGCAGCATGTGCTAATTCCTGAGCTTCTGATCCCGCTATTTGAATACTGATCGGTTCTTTTTCACCTTTAAAATCTAGGCGATATTTAGTTTTATTCGTTTTGAGTAGATGCTCTTGTATGACCACCATTTCTGAGGTGGTGAGCCCTGCACCTAAAGATTTACATAACATTCTAAAGGGTTTATCACTAGTGCCAGCCATAGGCGCTAATAAAGCTATTGAATCAAGTTTATAAGGACCAATCTGAATTGACACAAGTGATTTACTTTTGAGATTTTTTGGTTTTTTCAAGCAGGCGCCTTTGCTTGAGTTTGGAGAGGTGATCTACAAACAAAACACCATTTAAATGATCAATTTCGTGTTGAATGCAAACACCCAAAATATCTTGAGCTTCTAGTTCAAACACTTCGCCTTGCTCATTTAGTGCTCTCACTTTAATATGATTTGCACGGGTTACACATTCGTAGTAATCAGGCACTGATAAGCAGCCCTCATCCCACTCGAGTTCTCCATCTTTTTCAATAATCTCAGGATTGATAAGGCATAAAGGTTGTGTTTTATCTTCTGAAGTGTCTATGACGATTAGGCGGATGTGGCGGTCGACTTGGGTTGCCGCCAGTCCAATTCCGGGAGCATCATACATGGTGCTAAACATATCTTTAACCAATGAACGAATAGCATCATCAACTTTTTCAATAGGCGCAGCCTTAGTTCTGAGGCGCTTATCTGGATAATGTAGAATAGGTAGTAACATGATTATATTATAGTGTTTTTTATACTATCAGATTGATTAGGATGATCTTCGTTGTAGTGCAGTCCTCTACTTTCTTTTCTGGAAAGTGCAGATTTAATAATAATTTGAGCGGTTCTCACTAAGTTTCTGAGCTCAACCAAATCACTAGAAATGAGATATAAACTGTAATATTCATCAACTTCTTTTTCAATTTGTTCAAGTCGATGCTGGGCATAGTTAAGGCGCCTATCAGAGCGAACAATGCCAACAAAATTCCACATAATTAAGCGAACTTCATCCCATAAATGAGTAACAACTACCTTCTCTTTAGAGGGCGCTACTCGAGAGGCATCCCAGGGGTCAAATTTACAATGTGATGGCGCCAATACTTGTTGGTTAATATCTTGAGCACAAGACTTTGCAAATACGATGCACTCTAAGAGTGAATTACTCGCCATGCGATTAGCACCATGTACGCCCGTATGAGCAACTTCACCAATGGCATATAAGCTACCAATATTGGTTAAACCTTTTAAATCAGTGTCAATACCGCCACAGGTGTAATGAGCTGCTGGAACAACAGGAATAGAAGTTTTTGATATGTCTATTGCGAATGTTTGACATTTGTTATAAATAGTAGGAAAGTGCTTTTTAATCCAGTTTTCACCTTTGAATGAGATATCTAAATAAACACAATCCAGGCCACCAGACTTCATCTCAGAGTCGATCGCTCTAGCAACGATATCTCTGGGTGCAAGCTCGCCACGTTCATCATATTTGTGCATGAATGTTTCACCATTAGGCAAGTGAAGCTTGCCACCTTCCCCTCGAATGGCCTCTGATATCAAAAAGGATTTTGCATGCGGATGATACAAACAAGTAGGGTGGAACTGGGCAAATTCCATATTCACAATATGACAACCTGCACGACTTGCCATAGCGATACCGTCTCCGGTTGAGGTGTCAGGATTGGAGGTATACAAATAAACTTTGGAAGCGCCTCCTGTAGCTAGTATGGTTTTGTAAGCCAAAAAGCTTTCAACTTGGTGGGTGCTTTTATTCAGAATGTAGGCGCCATAACACTGGCCATCTTTGATGAGTAAATCGATAGCAATGTAGTTTTCAAACAAAGTGATATTCTCACATTGTTTGACATTATCTAATAGGTTAACCTGAATAGATTGTCCTGTTTTATCTGCAACATGAGCCACACGTCTATTGGTATGGCCACCCTCAGTAGTGAGGTGGTAATTGTTACTGTCTTTGGTAAATCGAACACCTGAAGATTCCAATGAAGCAATCGCAGCCGGTGCATTTTTAACCATAAATTTTACAGCTGCTTCATCAGCTAATCCAGAAGCAGTAGAGAGTGTATCTGCAACATGCGCTTCAAAATTGTCATGGGCATCCAGTACAGCTGAAATGCCACCCTGGGCATAAAAAGAGCTTCCTTCTAGGGCCTCATCTTTGGCAATTAGTGCGACAGACAAGTGTTTTGAAAGTTGTAGGGCGCTCATTAGCCCTGCACTACCTGTGCCAATGATTAGAACATCAAATTGATGCTGTTCATGTGGACTGCTGTATGTTGCTTGCTTAGGCATGTTAACGAAAGGGGTTTAAATTTTTGGTTTAACCATTAAGATCAATTTTGGCAACAGTGTTAAATTTGCCAGTAATGCGCTCAACATAGCAATTGCTGTAAAGACACCAAAATAAATACTTGGAATGAAATTTGATAAAGCAAAGATTAAAAATCCAAGTGCTACGGTGATCGAGGTGTAGAACATGGCCAAGCCAATACTAGCATGCGATCGATACATGGTTTTTGTATAGTCACTATCTTTTTGAAATTCAGACTTAAATCGATGAATATAATGAATGGCGTTATCTACGCCAATACCAATAGCAATTGCTGAAATGGTAATCGTCATTAGGTCTAATGGAATGCCAATCCAACCCATAATGCCCAAAATGAATAAAGAAGGTAGTGTATTTGGAATTAGTGCGAGAATAGATAAGCTAATTGACTTAAAAATAAACAAAAACATAATGAAAATCATGCCAAATACAACAGCAATGGTTTTGATTTGAGAATCAAATAAACTTTGCAACATATTATTGTAAAGTACCAACATACCACTTAGGCGAAAGCTTTCTGGCTTAAAGCCCAATTCATCAGAGATATGATGGTTTATTTTGTCAATAAGCTTGCCACGCTCTAGATCTTTGTTGGATTCACGGATGCGAATAACCATACGTAGTTGCCCATTATCTTCTGAGATATAAGGGTCTAATACATACTGTTTGGCAGAATCTGGAATTTGTCCACGGACAATGTTTAAGAAAAATCCATTTAAAGCTTGCCCATCATTTGCCTCAGTTAAGATGCTCATGAGTGTGTCGATAGAAAGCACTTTTCCAGTTTCGTCTAGCGAATTAAGGTAGTCATGAATTTCGTGCACTTCTGCACGCAAATCTTCATCAAACCAGTAGTCTTCCGCTAAATCTTCAAAGATGATTTCCAAAGGAATTGTGCCGCCCAGTTCTTGGTCGATTAAGGTTAACCCTTGGTTGATTTCAGTGCTCTCTTTAAAATAATCAATAAATCTATTTTCAACACTTAGCTTGTTAATACCAAAACCTGAGCCTATCACTAAAACAACCAAACCCACTAGCAAGTGATTACCAAAGCGCTCAACAAATTTGGCCAATGATGTAGTGAAACCAAACTCTGTTTTGTGTATCGCGATTTTAGCTTTTGGCAGAAGAGCCATAATCATTGGAAATGCCAAAAATGACAGCACTAGCGCAATTGTAACACCAATAGACATCATCCAGCCAAAGTCAATCACAGGACGAATGCCACTGATTAATAGTGAGCTAAATGCGGCAAAAGTTGTTAATGTGGTGAACAAACAAGGCATAAACATTTGTGACAACGTGTCTTTGATGAGTTGCGATGAATCAAGATCAGGATTGAGTTGAGAGAGTTCTCGATACCTAACAACAAGATGAATAATCACTGAAAGCGTCATAACGAGTAACAGTGAAACAAAATTGCTAGAAATGACCGTCACTTTCCACTCTAAGAATGCCAGTAATCCGGTCATAATTAAGGCGCCAGCGATACTAATTGTAATCGGCATAACTACCCAGCGTAACCCTTTGAAAATAATGGCCAAAATAACAGTCATTAATCCAATAACTGCTAAGCTAAAAACAATTAGATCACTACTAATATAGCCAACAATATCAGTAGTTATCATTGGTAGTCCGCCTAAAAATAAGCTGGCTTGATCAGAATATTGGACAAGATAAGCACGAATTTGTGCAATGGTTTTTCCTTGTATATCACCTTGAGTACTGGCATTACGCATCACTTGTCTTTCTATACTTTTTAGCTTAGATAGCTGATCTTTATTGAGGGTATTGTTAATGCGCTCAACGCGCATTTGGTCGCGCGTTTCACGAAGCTCTTGAAATCTTAGGTTCTCTTTTAAGGTAACTAGAATGGCAGTAGTTTTGCCATCTTTACTCACTAAGTTATTGGCATATAAAGGCGAAGTTCTAAATTCTTTAGCAGCAAGTTCTAAATTGGCATTACCATTTTCAATGGCGATAGTTTCATTCGCCAAAGCAGCTAAAGATACAGGAGGTGAACGAAACAAAGGCACATCTAAAATACTGGTAACAGACTTAACCTGTTCAATAGCTGAGAGTGCTTTTTTAAACTTAGATAAGTGGCTTAATTGTTGCGGGTTAAGTAGTTCTCCGCTTACCTGATAAGAGATAACTAGATAATCATCAGATCCGTAATTCTTCTTAACACTTTGATAAAAAGCTAAGTTTTCATCACCTTCAAGGACCAAAGAATCAGAGGAAGCATCCAGCTGAAAATTTGGTATTTGAGCAACAAAAAACCCTATTATGATGAGTAATAGGGTTAAGCCTAAAATAGATTTTTTTAGAACAAAGTTAAAAAATACATTCATGATTTAGTGAGTTTTATTAAGACAGTTAAAATTTAAATTTTGCAGATACTTCTAGACCTTGCATGACATCTAACTGGGTTTCAAATAAAGATTTTGTCTCCCATTTGTGTTCGCTAAGTCGTGTTATGATTTTGGCACTCATGGCTTTGCCAGTGCCCTCAACTACAAAAATACGACCACCTACATTTAGTAAATGAAAAAATCGACCAGTAATTTTTGGCACAGAGGTACCAATAACAACCACGTCAAAGAATTCTGTAGATCTTCTCCAGCCTCTCGAAGCATCACCAATTTCTAGTGTTACATTGGTGATATTGAGTTCTTTTATTCTTTCTTGAGCGCCATTACTAAGTGTTTCATCAATTTCAATACTGGTCACTGAATGGCATAATTTTGATAAAACAGCCGTTAAATAGCCACTGCCTGTACCAACCTCTAAAACAGTTTCATTTTTATGAATATTAAGTGCATCAAGAAGACGACCCTCCACTTTTGGTGAGAGCATCTTTGCTTTATTGGTTAAAGGGATCTCAATATCAGCAAAAGCAAGAT
>CAYYGB010000001.1:0-26344 GCA_964471285.1 uncultured Candidatus Thioglobus sp. | reverse complement strand
GTGTTTATCTGTGCAAATTATCAAAATTTGGCAAATATTGAGAATGGGGCTCTTTATAGTTATCGCTTTCAACAAAAACAAAAAAACCGCTATAAATAGCGGTTTTAGCTTGAGTTGAGCCTTGTTAATTACTGATCAGTGTTAATTCTAGGCGTAGATGAGGCGGCGGGTGATAAGCTCTGGCCCTGCATCTGTCCTCTAACTGCCTGTTCAGCATTTTGAGACTGCGATTGCATCTGCTTATAGCCTTCATTAAAGTTTACTGGCATTTCGTTAACGAAAAATGTCTTACTGCCTGAGCCTTTAATTTGATCTAGCGTTTTACTAAAATCAGTCTCTTGCAACCAATTACTCGGCTGGATTTGATTAGGCGTAACCATCATTGCGTTATTAGGCTGGAACGTATTATTTTGACGGTAGTTTTTAAGTGTGCCTGGGCGTGCGCCGTAGCGACTCATGTTTCTTGCATCATTTTCTGGCGAATATTGCTCACCCGTAGACATTGGATTCCAATTAGAGCCATTGCTCCATGGAGTTTGGCTCGTGTGGCCCGTGCCGTTACCAAAAGGTGCAAAGCTGTCGGCATTAAAAAATGCAGTAGCACTTAATGACGCTGTGCATAGTGATATTAATATGAGATTGGTTTTTTTCATTTTATGTCGATCAGTTTATCAATTGTATATTATTATACCATAATATAGAATTGATAACCAACTCCCTAGAAGGAGCGGGTGACTTTCGCAAAAATTCGATCGTTTTCTTTATAGCTATCAATCATTAAGTTGTCGCCACCAATGTAATCAATCGCACCGCCACTCACCGATACTTGATCATCTATTGCGTAGTCAAGTGTTACTCTCGCAGAGCCGCCATCTTGTGCTGAAGATCCCATAGCACTTAAGACCACGCTTAAATCTAGTGTTTGATTAAAATATGCCTGATTAAAGCGGATAACTTGCTGATATTCTTTTTCTTGTTTATAGCCGTTTAACGCAATATTAATAGTACTTGTATAATCATGAATCTCTCTTAATGCGATTTCATAAGCAATAGAGCCGTCTGTAATGCCGTTATATTCCATACCCAACAATACATCTGTTCTTGCGCTCTCAATGGTCGTATTGGCAGCGGTGTTATATTTTATCTGGTCAAAATGTGCAACCTCTGCCTTAAGTAAAAAGCTGTCAACCACTTGATTATAAGCAGCACCCACCATCTTAGACTTGTTGTCATAATGTAGAACGCCGTTTTTTAAATAAGGCTTATCGACATAAGTATCTGCAAAGTACAAGCCCGTATCATAACCTTCAAATGCGCCTGTTAAACTTAGTGCGACACCGGTATTCTTAAGGCTGTCAGCTGGCATATTGGTCGGCTTGTCCACTGCTGTAGGCTTAAAATCGGAATACTGAGCCGGGTTTTTGGTGAAACGATTTTCATGTAGGGCTATGGCTGAAAAATTATATTCATCCACATAATAATCCAGCTTACTCATGGTTCGACCTAGACGAAGATTTTTAATATCAACCAAGCCTGGCGTACGATTATCTAGCGGATTTAAAATATCGGTAATGCGAATAGAGTCTGACTTGCCCCAAACCACGATTTGTCTGCCCACTTTAAAGTCAAGCTTTGAGTTAATCCCGCCTTCTAAAGTTAGCTCGTTTAAATTAACTTCGTTTTCATAGTCTTTAGGTGTTGCGACATAATTACTGCCGTCTAAGTCATAAATATAATCATGATAGCCTTTAAGGTTGCCCTTAATCTTATTGCCATTATCCAGTTTGTATTCGCCAATCACGTCCACTAAAGACTTTAACGAGGATAAATCTTTGTCATTATCGATATTGTAATGCGCCTCTAACTCAACCGAGCCATAAAGTAGGCCCCTAGCTTCGGGCGTATTTTCAACAGCAATAGCTATGATTTCAGTATCAAAGCCATCATCATCAAAGCCATCCTCGGCACTCGCCATTAGCGACGCTGTCAGCGCGATACCGACTATCAGTTTTTTCATTACTTACAGGCCTTTTTCGATTGCGCGAATGGTAAACATATCGTCGTCAACCGCTGTATTAACAGCCACATCAGAGTTCATCAATATGGTTTTATGCAATGTTTGTGATCCTTGCTTGGTAGTCATAGTGGTTTGCATAGCAACCCAGATGCCATCAATTTCTTTCATTTCTCTCACGTCCATATACTTAATACGGCTGGCTTTTTTAAGATAAAACTTCGCACGAGTTAACACATAATTATCTTTACGTACATATAGAACACTCTTTGTATAGCCTGTTTCATCGATCACACCTTGGTTAGCCGGCAATGCTTCAATCTTCCACACTTGCTCCTCACCCTGGGCACGCTTAATGGTGCTTTCGCCTAATAATGTATATTTGTAATCATCCAGTTCTTTATCAGTCATGTCTGAATATGAGAAATCACTACCCATAAAAGCCGCGTCTTTGTCACTAGCCGGAATGCGCTTGGTTTTTTTCAACGCTGGTAAATACATCCACTGGTCATCGTCCTTGTCGTCGCCACTATAGTCATAAGTCAAAAAAGCGGTGTTTTTCACGTCGCTGGGCGATAAGAAAAAGATGGTTTTATGCTCAGTATTGGCGTCAATATCTTTTGAAAACGTTCGCATTTGTCGTATGCGCTGCTTATCATTTTTATCAATTAGTGTCATCTGCATCGTCGACACCATACTTGCGCCATCATCTCTTGCATCAGCTTTATCCATAATACTTCGAGCTTGGTCTGCGCCGAATGCACTGGTCGCACCCAATAGGGCGCTGAGTGTTACTAATAGTAGTTTTTTCATTATAAATCTCCTTTGTTGTGAATCATTAGCTTCATGATGGCAGGTACTAAGAAAAAGTCAGCTAATAGGGCAATAAAGATGGCGCTAGCTGTCAATATACCAAAGTTAAACATCGAGCTCATCGAAGCAAACAACAAGACCAAAAATCCAACTGAAAGCACGATCGATGTTGCTGTAATAGCTCTACCGGTTCCCATTAAAGTAAGTCTTACCGCTTTATCAACGTCATTAAACTCGAGCTCATAGCGCCTAAAATTATGCATAAAGTGTACGGTATCATCAACCGCTAAACCTAGCGCAATCGCACCAATTAACATGGTGAACATATCAAGCGGCATATCAAAAATCACCATAATGGTTGACAAGAACAGAATTGGCAAAATATTTGGAATCATGCTGATTAAGCCAATTTTGACATTACCAATAAGTATCACCATCATGATGGTCACCAAGCCGAAGGCTATCAAATAGCTTATTGCACTAGAGTGTATGGATTTATCCATAATCACTGACAACAGTGTTGTAATGCCTGTTAATGATACCGTTGCTACGCCTTTAAACTCTTGATCAAGTCGCTCTTGAACTTGCAATATAAATTCGTTGTATTCAAGTGCATCAATATAGGGTGCTTTAACCGTGATACGTGCCTTTGAAAAACTAGAATCGACAAAATCTTCCAGATCATCACTGCCACTATTCTCAAACAGGAATAGCTCTTGTGCAATCAGATCTTTATTCTGAGGAATACTATAAAACTCAGCTTTGTTTTCATTCAACGCCCGGTTTGTCTCTTTAAGTACATCTACCAAACTTAGAGTTTTGCCCACAAAGTAGGTTTCTGTTTGGATACTGTTCAGATAGTCCGTGGCGTTTTGAATTTTGTTAAGCATTGCTGGGTCATACAAGCCATTTTCTTTACCTGTATCAATCACAACTTCCAAAGTGATCGAGCCTCTGAGCTTATCATCAACTACCTCTGTAGCGATTCTTGAAGCGTGGTCTTCTGGAAACCACTCTAGTGGATAATGCGAAAATCTGAGTTGTGATGCAAAGAAAATAGCGACCACAACCATCACCGCACTAATAGCGACAATCGCTTTTGGATAGCCCGTCGAAATTCGACTAATGCTCAATAACATCGTGTCCATCTTGGTATGCTCTTGTGAATCTTCTTTGGCAGTATGGGGTTTGATTTTCATACTAGATATTAGCGCTGGCAACAATACCAAATTAAACAACAAGCCAATCAAAACACCACTACTGGCGAATATACCTAAATCAGCCACGGGGGACAGTTCTGAAAATGAGAACGACCATAGGCCCGCTGCTGTGGTGAGTGATGTCATCACAATGGCGAGTCCAGAGTGCCCCATGGCGTAACGTAGGGAGGTTTTTCTGTCTTGCGTTTTAGAGAGGTCTTTGTAAAAAATTGCCAACAAATGAATGGCGCCGCCGGTAATAACGGCCAGTAAAAATGACGGCATAATTTGAGTCACAATGGTAAACGGCGTGCCCGTTATAGCCATAAGAGACAAGGTAACTGCGATGGTGAAAAAGACAGCGATCAGGGGAAGTAGCACGCCTGAAACGCGCTTAAATAATATGGCCAAAACAATTACAATCATTACAATCATTTTTGTAATAAAGCTTTTAGTATCCTCCATCATGCTTTGCTTTAACGTGCCAGCAATTACCGCTGAGCCGGTCAGATAGATTTTAAAATCATCTGCTTCAAAGTCTTTGATAATCTGCTGAGTTTTGTTAACAAGAATGGTGTTTTCAGCATCCGAAAAATAGATCTTCTCGGTTGGCGCCATATTGACGGGCTCATCTGCAAACTCGTCTTCTTCCTGTTCAACGATTAGATTGCCATCGGCATCAAGCAATGAATACGTTTGCGTATCAATCACAATGGTGGTGAATGTTTGATCTTCACTAAACAACAAATTTTCTAACAAAGGATTGTTAAGTGCTCGTTGTTTTTGCGGCTCAATCTGTTCTTGTGTCTCTGGCAGAGCTTCAAACAAATCTTCAACAATCAAACTCTCTTGGTCGCCATAAGTGTTTCTGGCATTAATAAGAGAATTAACATCAGTAATATAAGGCGTCAACTCATTTTCAAGTCGAACATGTAGCTTTTCCAGCTTCTTGAGAAAATTTAGATCAAAAACATTGTCTGTCTTAATGGCAACCAGCAGCTTTTCATCGCGACCAAACTGGTCTCTAAACTCATCATAAGCCACGCGCATAGAATCCGTCTTATGTAGGAACCCTTCTGTTGAGGTGTCCATGGTTAAACTTGGCAGTTGAGCGCCAAATGCTGCGACTAATAATAAAATTGCAAAAATGGTTTTTTTACTATTTGCAAAGATTAGATCTGAAAAACTTTCAAATTTTCTTTCGGTTCGATGACGCCAATTCATAATGGGTAATTCCGGTTAATAAAAATGTAACAATTGTAATCCAAATTAACCCGAGGTTTTTACTTGGATTTAAAAAATATAGTTGCTACTTAGGGTAGCGAATCCCGCACTCATTTAGTTAATGCGGCCTATAACAAAAAGGGGGAATGAAATGGCCGTTATTAATTTATGAACTTGTGCGAATTTACATCGGTACTACTTTCTTGCGCCAAACCATACTCTGGCAAACATCTTTTCTTTTAAAGCAAACTGGTGATATAGTGCCGCTAGAACATGTCCTGCCACTAACAATATTAGAATAACGCTGAGTACTTCATGGGCAACTAAAGGTGCAATACCTTCAAAGGTTTCGGGCAATGGTGCGCCTGATCCAAAAAATACAATATCGCCTAATCCCGCAATTTGCGCAGTAACAATACCACTCACTGACATCATAATGACAACCGCATACAAAGCGTAGTGACCAATTGTGCTTACTTTATTCATCTTGGTTGCGTTGGTGTCGATAGGGGTGAGCTTTGTACTTCTCAAACGCACTACTAAGCGCATCAACATGAATACTAATATACTAATACCAACTGCCATATGAACTTTCAATGATCCAATTTTTTCCGGATCACTGTTTTCCATCTCACTTAAAACATTACTGCCCATTAACAACCAAGCGGCAATAGCGACAGCCAAAATCCAATGAAGGGTAACTAGAAAAGGATGATAGCGTTTCATTACAAACTCCTGCTAATAGGGGATACATTCACTTCAACTGTAGCGCCTGGCAGAGTGTTTGATTTAAACGTAAACTCTCTGTCGTTATATTTAGCCTTAACCACATAATAATCAACACTCTCTTTACGCACTTGCTTATATCTAGTTTCGCAATGTTGGGTTTGCTTATAGCTCACCACTCTGCTGCCACTTGAGCTATTGTTATCGTTGGCAATAGAGGCGCCTAACAATGTGCCTGCAACTGTCATGGCTTTATTGCCACGGCCGCCGCCCAATTGATTACCAATAACGCCGCCTAAAATTCCACCAAATATCTCATCTGTATATGAGTCGTCTTTAGCTTGAGAATAGACCGGCACATCTTCAGACCAGCACTCTTCATAAGGTGTTTGATATATCTGAGTTTTCAAAACCTCCTCAACATTTAATACCTGCGCATTATCTGTAAAGGCCAGAGATGAAGTTGACATAATAATTAATCCTGTTGTTATCCACTTGTTCATAAAATACTCCTATCGTTTTCCGTAGCCACGGCCATAACCATGGCGTTCGCCTGTGCCTTGACCTTGTTGGGCGCCATATCTGTGTTGATCGCCCTGTCCCATTTCTTGAGAGCCGTTGCCGTATCTATGCTGCTCCGCTTGGCCTGCGCCATGCTCCGTTCTCATGTTGTCTCTAAATGCTTGTCTATCTTCTGCTGGCATACCCTCAACACTGGTTTGCATCGCATCTCTGAAATTCAGTCTGTCAGTTGGTGACATAGCTTGAATAGTGCTGCGCATTTGCGAGCCTTCATGTACATGTGTAGCATCCTCTGTGATGTGTGCTTGTGCTGCTTGCGCACCCAATACTAGGGAGGCTATTGCAAATGCTTTATTGATTGATCTCATATAAATACTCCTAATTACTTGTGATTACAGTTATGCTTTTGATCATGGCTTTTCTGGTGCTTAATACCCATGCGCTTAAAAAAACTATGTCTTTCTTGCTCGTCAAAACCCATGTAGTCAAAAAACTCATGTCTCTCATTATTTGACATGCTCTTCATGTTGCTACGCATCTTGTTGATAAATGTTGCGCGCTCCATTGTTGACATAGCGTTAACTGTGTCACGTGCATCGGTTTTTCTGTGCATGTTATTTTGTTCAATACTATTAAAGCCTTGAGTTGATCTCATTTTTTGCATAAATGCTTGTTTTTCTGGTGCTGACATCTTATCCATATTGTCATGCATCATTTGTTTAAAATCTGTCTGTTGTCCAGAAGACATTGCATGCACCTTATTATATAAATCACCATGTTGATGCTCTTGACTAGCCAAGTGTGCTTGCGCTGTATAAGCGCCTAAAAGTAGGGTTGATACTGCTAAAATTTTGTGAATCTTTTTCATGTTGTTACTCCGTTGTTATTAAATAATTTTTTAAACTGGGGTCAGTATAAGACCCTAATGTAACCAGTACATTACCCACACAAATCATTTGGTATCCATTTGTTACCAAATGTAACAACACTATTGTGATCATAGGCTTACGTATAATTAATTTTATGAGTGACAATCAAAAAATCCTAATAGTAGATGACGATCCGGGCATCTGCCGCATGCTAACCCGCTATTTGAACGAACAGGGTTTTGATAGTGAATGTGTTGGTGATGGCGAGCAAATGGATTTATGGCTTGCCAAGCATCAGCCTGATCTAATCTTATTAGACTTAATGCTTCCAGGAGAAGACGGACTCTCTATCGCTAGAAGACTCAGGGGCTCATCGCAAATACCAATTATGATGCTAACCGCCAAAGGCGAAGACATTGACCGAATCATCGGACTAGAAATTGGTGCGGATGACTACCTAGCCAAACCCTTTAATCCAAGAGAGTTGTTAGCGCGCATTCATTCGTTATTACGCAGGTCAGCCTATACAAATAAAACCCCTACTCTAGAGGGAAGCTCATTCGAATTTGGTGCCTACTCTTTTAATAAGGACGCCTTGTTACTCTCTTTGAATGGTCAAGAGATTACTCTGGGCTATGCGGACACGGAGTTATTGCAATTATTTATTAATAACCCTAATCACCCAATTAGTCGTGACTTTATCCTAGATGAACTCTCTGGCATAGATCGTGACCCATTTGACCGCTCGATCGATGTTAGGATTACACGACTTAGAAAAAAAATCGAGCCAGACCCTAGCAAGCCGCAATTTATTCGCACCGTTAGGGGTGTGGGCTATCGCTTTACGCCAAAAGGTGACAGTACGTCATGACTAAAACACTCTTCGGCCGAACCGCACTGATTATTTCAAGCACCATGCTGGTTTTCTTGTTGGCTGTTGTTAGCATTGCAGGCTACTTTATTATTATTCCTGTTGGT
The DNA here is from genome assembly GCA_964471285.1 of uncultured Candidatus Thioglobus sp. Lineage (GTDB taxonomy): Bacteria > Pseudomonadota > Gammaproteobacteria > PS1 > Pseudothioglobaceae > Thioglobus_A. Next base: position 17,999 of record CAYYGB010000001.1, on the reverse strand, counting down.
AAAAGAAATGCCGAAGATCTGTCAGCATTAATACTTTTGTCTGCACAAACCTACGTGGAGCTGCCACCAAATGCAAAACAAGATTTTATTAATGAGTTATCAAAAACTCACCGGCTTTATTGGGGCACTGGCGACGAGTCTTTGGCTGAACACATTCACCTAAAACCGCACTTTAGTTTTATAGAAAAATCCTTATCTGATCGACTGGGTTCAACAGTTGATATCGCCCCTCAAGTGGGCAGGCCCGATCGCTACTGGGTAGATATTAAAATCTCCAATAAAACCGTCAGAATCGGATTTGACCGAGAAAGAATCGGTGTGTCTTTGCCTTATGTATCCCTATATTTACTCATTGCTCTTGCTATTGCGGCTATCTTGAGTAGCCTGATCTTGGTTAAAAAACTTACCAAGCCTATCCAGAAGCTATCTGAAGCAGCCAAAATTGTAGGTCGTGGTGGTTTGCCAAAACCACTGGCTGAAACAGGCCCGAAAGAATTAGCCGAAACCGCTAAAGCTTTTAACCAAATGTCTACTGACGTTCAAAACTTACTTGAAAATCGCACCATATTACTCGGTGGCATCTCTCATGATTTACGCACGCCTTTAACCAGAATGAGAATGGCTGTAGAGATGCTGCCCGATGAGGTTGATGATGAGCTCACGCAGGAACTTCAAAGCTCTATTGCCAACATGGCATTAATTATCCAAGAGTACATGCAGCTCACGCAAGGGCTTGAGGATGAACATCAAGAGAAAATTAATATCAAAACACTTATTGGCAGCATCATTACCGATCTAAAGCCTCATAAAGATCAAACCATTAATCTTTTAGGTGATGAAAATTGCAACATCAAAACTCACTCAAACGCTCTTCATCGCGTACTCTTTAACCTGATTGAAAACGCTTTACGCTATGGCGACCAAAAACCCGTTGACCTTTCTTGGTCCAATGAAAATAGTGCACTAAAAATCACCATTTCAGACCAAGGTTTAGGCATACCAAAAGCACAACAAAAGGCTATCTTTAGGCCATTTTACCGCCTAGAATCTTCGCGTAATCGCCACACGGGTGGAACAGGGTTGGGGCTAGCTATTGTTGATCAGATCGTTAAAAAGAGAGGCTGGCAATTGGAGCTACTTTCTAATGAGGGCGGCGGTACACAAATAACATTAACACTGTGATCTACTATTTGACTAAAGTGTTTGTTAGTGCGATTTTGATTGTAATCATTTCTGAAATATCAAAGCGTAGCTCTTTTATGGGCGCACTACTTGCCTCTATCCCTTTAGTTTCCGTCATGGCCATTTTATGGATCTATATAGATACCAAGGATATTGAAAAAATTAGCAGTCTTTCTACTGGTATTTTTTGGCTTGTGCTGCCTTCGCTTGCTTTATTTGTATCACTGCCCTTATTGTTAAAACAAGGCTTAGATTTTTATTTAAGCTTGCTTATCTCAATCGTAATTACTGCCGCTTGCTACGTTTTACTGGTTTTTATTCTCAATCATTACAATATCAAACTATAAAAACTTTGAACCCAGAAAGAGCACACTAGCGGAGAAAAGTATCTTATGTGCAACACTTTGGTACACTCCTAAGTGCAATCAAACAGTTAAGGTTGATTTCAAAAGGACTTCCAAGATGTTGTACAGTTAATATGGTGCCGATGGCCAGAGTCGAACTGGCACGAGCGTAGCTCACTACCCCCTCAAGGTAGCGCGTCTACCAATTCCGCCACATCGGCAAAAAAATTATAGCGACTTAGTAGTTAGGAACGTCGCTGGTGTCAGATGGTGCTGGTGCGATCATCGGCACATCTGAAGGAATGGTTGAAACTGCCTGCTCCATAATACTACTTGGGTCGCTCTTAGCGCCAGTTTCATTGGTTGCTAGGTAGGCTAATGTCAGGCTAGTTACAAAGAAACCAAAAGCAACGCTGGCAGTTAATTTGTACATAAATGAGTTTGCACCTCTAGCACCGAACACTGAACCCGATGCGCCTGCACCAAAAGCAGCGCCTGCATCAGCGCCCTTGCCATGTTGCATTAAAACTAGCGCAATTAAACTAAGTGCTAGTAGTACATGAATAATTAAAATGATTTGAAATGACATAATTAACCCGCTTTACAAATTTGTAAGAAATCTTCTGATTTTAATGAAGCACCGCCAATTAATCCACCATCAATATCTTCGCAACCAATCAGTTCGGCGGCGTTACCAGGGTTCATGCTACCACCATATAAGATCGGAGTAGTTTGAGCGATGTCTGTGTCGTTCTGTGCCAACATTGAACGAATAAAGGCATGTGCATCTTGAGCTTGTTGTGGTGTTGCTGTGACGCCTGTTCCAATTGCCCAAACTGGTTCATAAGCAATAATGATGTTTTTAAAAGCCTCGATGCCAACACGATCAATCACTGCTTGAATTTGGCGAGAGACAACCGCTTCCATATTGTTGCCTTCTCTCTCTTCTAGCGTTTCACCGATACAAAAAAGCGGTGTTAGGTCGTTATCTAGTGCAACTTGTACTTTCTGCGCTACCACTTCATCAGTTTCGCCATACATGCTTCTGCGCTCAGAGTGTCCTACAACAACATACTTCGCACCAAAGTCTTTAATCATATCTGCACTTACCTCGCCAGTAAAAGCGCCTGATGCGTTAACATTTAGATCCTGAGCACCAAGGTGTAATTGAGAGTGCGTAATTAATGCCTCAACCTGCGACATATACGGAAAGGGTGCGCAAACAATAACAGTTGAATCAACCTCTGCCATGCCAGAAAGAACGCCCATGATCAACGTATTAACCGTCTCTTTTGAAGCGTTCATTTTCCAGTTGCCTGCAACAATAACTTGACGCATAATAACTCTCTAGATAAAAAAGGATTGAATGTTACGCTATTTAGCAATAAAAATCAATGGCTAAAGCTTTAGTGTGAAGACTTTGAACCAAAATAAAGTGCCAGTGACACCATTAATATTCCAAGTGAAAAATACACCAAATCTAATGCGCCAATGAAGGTCATTGATAGGGACACTTCGAAGAAGGTCACCACTAGGATCATTAAAATAACCTTCGCCAATTTAGCTTTAAGATCATCTAGGGAGTTAATCACCAACACTTTAGATGATTGACCACTTCCTTTGGCTTCATCGATATCGCTGATAAATAACTCATACAGGCCCAATGCAAAAATCAGCAAAATCGTGGCCAACAAAAATCCATCAATTGAACCAACTGTGTGTGAAACTATTTCAATTTTTAAAGATTTTTTTACGTCAGCAGTGGCACCAATATAATCGCTTGCGTGAACAATCAAACTACCCACGTCAATAGCGGTAATAACAAACAACATTAAAGAAAGTAATAGCGACGAAATCACCGCAGCTAAAACCATTAGCCTAGAGCTCCACAGCAACTTTTCAAAATACTTTTCCAAACCACTCATCCGCTTCTCTCTCAAAACAATATAATGCTTAAGTATATCATTTACTTAATTTTAATTACCACTTATGTCAAAAACCTGGGCCCAATGTTTGGACACACTTAAAGACACTGTTCCTTTGGCTGAATATAGTGTTTGGATCCACCCTTTAAAGGTGATAGAGGATCAACATACATTAACATTATTAGCACCCAACACACAAGTTAAAAACTACCTTGGTAAAAACTTAAAAACTCAAATTAAAAATGCTGTTGCCCAACATAACAAAAATCTAAAAATTTTTATAAGCTTAGCGCCAGATACAAGTCCTGATAAATCAAACTATAAGAAACATTCAACCCCTTTGTTCGAAGATTATACTTTTGACAACTTAGTACTAGGCAGTGCCAACCAAATGGCTTACGCTGCTACCAAGCAAATTGCTGAAAATATTCACGGATCACCCTACAATCCTTTTATTATTTATGGAGGATCTGGCCTAGGTAAGACACACCTTATGCAAGCTGCCGGCCATTTAGCAAAGGCTAAGAACCCAAACTTGAAAGTCATGTATGTTCCGCTTATGGATTTTGTTAGAAACATCACTTCCAGTCTTAGACACAACTCCATTGAAAACGTCAAAGCTTTTTACCAATCAGCAGATTTGTTGCTGGTTGATGATATCCACCTAATTGCAGGTAAAGAAAAGTCTCAGGAAGAGTTTTTTCATATTTTTAATTTTTTATTCAATGGCAAAAAGCAAATTATATTCACGTGCGATCAGTCACCTAAAAAGATTAAGTCACTAGAAGAGCGCCTAAAAACAAGATTCTCGCAAGGACTAAACTTACACTTAACACCGCCTGAGCTTGAGATGAGAGCTGCCATCTTATTAAAAAAATCACAAAATGAAAAAATCAACATCAATCTTACAGAGGATTTAGCACTCTATATAGCAGGACACATAACCTCTAATGTCAGAGACTTAGAGGGCGCCTTATTGAAATTAAAAGCCTTTGTAGATTTTTCTAAAATCAACCAGTCCTTTATCTCAAAAGAAGTTGTTGAAACTGCCTTAGGTGACCTGATCAAGCCGATCATGAAAAACATCGATGTAAACGATATTCAAAAAGAGGTTGCTAAACATTACGCGCTAACGGTATCAGACCTAAGCTCAAAATCACGCAAGCAACACTTAGTGCTGGCCAGACAAATGGCAATCTACATCAGTCATGAACTTAGTTCTTTAGCACTTAGCAAGATTGGTAAACAGTTTGGTAATAGAGACCATACAACGGTTATACACGCGATAAAGAAAATTGAAGAGAAGTTTGAAAACACCGATATAAAGAATGATTACGACTTAATTAAACTTAAATTAGCCAACTTATAAACATATCCACAAAGGTTGTTTTGCAAATACCAGTGGATAACAATAATAACTTTAATAAAATACAAACTTTATAACCATATACACAATTTTTTACATAAAATACTAACAAGCTATCAACAACTTAAATGATTAATTTTTAAAGAAAAATGTCACTTATTAACCAAAAAAAGTCTCACTAATAATAACAATAACTTTTAATTAAAAGGATTTCAAGATGAATACTCAACTAACTGTTAAAGAACTACTAGAACCTTTACAAACAGTTATCGGTGTTGTTGAAAAGAAACAAACTCTACCCATTCTTTCTCATGTGCTTATTCAACTAAAAGATAACCAGTTGACACTAACCACAACAGATATGGAAATTGAGATCCGAGCTTCTCACCCTATCCAAACACAAGAAGAAATTTCTTTCACTATCTATGCAAAAGATCTAATTGATATTATTAGAAAACTTCCTGAAACAACGATCATTGAATTCATTATTGAAGAATCTAAGATTTATATTAAAACCAACAAAAACTCTTTTGAGTTAAATACTTTTAATCATCAAGATTTCCCCTCTCTGCCAAAAATTGAAAATACAGACATTATTAAAGTTAATTGTCAGCAACTAAAAGAACTCATTGAAAATACAAGCTTCTCAATGGGAAATCAAGATATTAGAGCTTATTTAAACGGTTTATACTTTGAGGTCGATCAAGATAAGATAGTTGTAGTTGCAACTGATGGTCATCGTTTGTCTATTGGTGAAATTAAACAATTAAACACTTTAGCTAAAAAGAAAACAGTCATATTACCAAGGAAAGCTGTTTTAGAATTAACCAAGATATTAAGTAAAAGTGAGCACAGTGAGGTGGATATTCACTTGTCAGATAATTATTTTTATTTGGTTAGTAACGATACAACGATTATTAGTCGCCTTATTGATGGCAATTTCCCTAACTACTCTCAAGTGTTACCAACTGACTTTGAGAATACAATTGTGATAGATCGTTTAGAATTTTTAAACTCCCTTCAGCAGGCTTCAATCTTTGTTGAAGAGCGTACAAAAGGTGTTAAATTAGTATTTAAAAATTCACAATTAAATATTTTTTCACATTCAGAAAGAGGACAAGCTAAAACTCAAATTAGCACTAAAAACTTTGATAAAGAAATTGAAATTGCCTTTAATATTCATTATTTAATTTCTATTTTAGAAAAATTACAAACAAATGAAATTAACATGGTTGTTCCAGGTGGCGAAAATCAATCTTGTATGTTGAGTAGTCCTGATGATGAAACTTATCAGTATGTTGTAATGCCAATGCGCATTTAGTTATTCATAATACTTAATTAATCACTGTGGCAATTATTCGTAAATTGGCTATCACCCAGTTTCGTAATCTTAATCAGCAATACATTGAGCCAGGTAAACAGTTAAACCTATTTATTGCTGATAATGCTCAAGGTAAAACCAGTTTAATAGAGGCAATCTACTATCTGGGCCATAATCGATCTTTTAAAACCAAGTCTTTAAAAGAATTAATAGAGCTAGACCAGCAAAAGTTTCAGTTAGATGCGCAAGTCGATGACTACCGTATTAAATTAGAAAAATCAAAGCAAAAAACTAACATTGATATTGATCAGTTACGTTTAAAAAACAGCAGTGAATTATCTAAAATTCTACCTATTCAAATTATTACGCCTGACAAAGGATTTGTAGTTAATGGAACACCAAAAAATAAACGATCTTATTTAGATTGGGGAGTGTTCCACGTGGAACCTGACTTTTTATTAAACTTTAAAAACTACAATAAAGCTTTAAAAAATATTAATACATTGTTATCTCAACAAAAAACACAGGAGCTAGATTACTGGTTTTTAGAAATTTCAAAACTCTCTGTTGAAATTAATCAATCCAGAAGTAATTACATTGAGCAATTAAAAAATACAAATTCAAATGAATTAATTCAAGAGCTATCTGGTTTGTTTAATGCTATAGATTCTTTTAACTATGAATTTAAATCAGGCTGGCCTAAAGAGGTTGATACATTTGATGGTGATAGCGTTTATCAGTATTTATTAAAAAATAAATCATTCTTACTAAAGGCTAAATATTTAAACTATGGCCCCCATAAAGCGAGCCTTAAGTTTTTTTTAAATGAAAAAGAAGAGTGCTTCTTATCAAGAGGTGAACAAAAAACTTTATCAATTATATTTTGGTTGACACAAGTCTCAATGTTAGTAAAAAACAATATTTATCCTATCGTCTTGATTGACGATATCTCTTCAGAATTAGACACAACCAAAATTAAAACAATTTTGCATTATTTAAACCATTTAAACGTTCAAACGTTTATGACAGATATTGGTAAAGATTTATCATTTATCAAAGATGAAAACCCTACTATTTTTACAATTAATAAAGGCGTGATAACCCCTCAATAATAATCACTAGTATTGTTTATATACTGGCGAAAAGCCTTAAGTAATATCATTTTATAGGCACACGTAGGTTGTTAAAAAAACCAGTATGACAGCCTCTATTTACGTTGCTCGTGGTATAATAATTTTATTTTTTTCAAGCACTTATGTCTGAAGATCAACAACAAGAATACAAAGCTTCTAATATTAAAGTTTTAAAAGGCCTGGACGCAGTTCGTAAGCGTCCCGGTATGTATATTGGCGACACTGATGATGGAACAGGTTTACATCATATGGTGTTCGAAGTGGTTGATAATGCGATTGATGAAGCGTTAGCAGGTCATTGTTCTAAAATTAATATCACCATTCATGAAGACCAGTCTGTTTCTGTTTCTGATGATGGTCGTGGTGTCCCTGTAGATATTCACCCTGAAGAAGGTGTTTCTGCAGCTGAAGTTATCATGACCGTGCTTCATGCTGGTGGTAAGTTCGACGATAATTCATATAAGGTTTCTGGTGGATTACACGGTGTTGGCGTTTCTGTTGTTAATGCATTAAGTGAATGGGTTAAATTGACGGTTTACCGTGATGGTGAAGTTCATGAGCAAAGCTATACACTAGGTGTTCCTGATGAGCCAATGAAAGTAACTGGTAAATCTGATACTACCGGAACCACTATTCATTTTAAACCGTCTCATGATGTTTTTGCTATCACTGAGTTTAAATATGAAACTTTAGCAAACCGAGTTCGTGAATTGTCTTTTTTGAACTCAGGTGTTCACATTGAAATTGAAGAGGCAGGAACCGACAACAAAGATATTTTTGAATATGAAGGTGGAATTAAAGCATTTGTTGAGCATTTAAACAAAGCCAAAACACCTATTCATAATGACATCATCTCAATCTCTGCTGAGCGTGACGATATTACAATTGATGTTGCTCTTCAGTGGTCAGAAACTTATCAAGAAAGTATTTATTGCTTCACTAACAACATCCCTCAGCGTGATGGTGGATCTCACTTAGCGGGTTTTAGGGGTGCATTAACCAGAACTCTCAATAATTATATTGATAATTCTGGCATGGCTAAGAAAGAAAAAATCACCATTACTGGTGAAGATACTCGAGAAGGGCTAACTGCGATTGTTTCTGTTAAAGTTCCAGATCCAAAATTCTCTTCTCAAACAAAAGAAAAATTAGTTTCATCTGAAGTTCGTGCACCTGTTGAGTCAGCCCTAAATGAAAAGCTAGGTGATTACTTATTAGAGAACCCAAATGAAGCAAAAATCATTGTTGGGAAAATTTTAGACGCCTCGAGAGCTCGTAATGCAGCCCGAAAAGCTAGAGAAATGACCCGTCGTAAGGGTGTACTTGATATCGCCGGCTTACCGGGAAAATTGAGCGATTGTCAAACAAAAGACCCAGCCGAGAGTGAAATATTTCTGGTGGAGGGTGATTCTGCGGGTGGCTCAGCAAAACAAGGTCGTGATCGTCGTACCCAAGCAATTCTTCCTTTAAAAGGTAAAATTCTAAATGTTGAAAAAGCGCGTTTTGAAAAAATGTTATCTTCAGTCGAAGTTGGAACATTAATTACCGCATTAGGTTGTGGAATTGGTAAGGAAGAATATGACCTTTCAAAACTTCGTTACCATAAAATTGTAATCATGACGGATGCGGACGTTGACGGTGCGCATATTCGCACATTACTACTGACGTTCTTTTACCGATATTTGCCAGAATTAATTGAACATGGTTATTTATACATTGCTCAACCACCGCTTTATAAAATTAAAAAAGGTAAGCAAGAGCGTTACTTGAAAGATGATCAAGAATTGAATGATTATTTATTACAAGAAGCTGTGAATGATGCAAACCTATTCTTTAGTGCAGATGAGCCGGCAATATCTGGTGTTGCACTTGAGAGATCTGTTAAAGACTATTATAAAATTATTACCATTATTGGTAAGCTATCTAAGCATTATCACCCTGACTTATTGAAAGTCATTGCAAACTCTGCAGCTGTTGAAGATTTATCAGATAAAAAATCAATGGAAAACTGGTGTGAGATAGTAACTAAAAAACTTAATCAAGATTTAACACCTGCCCAAAAACACAGTGTTGTGTATGTTCAAGGCGAAGTTAAGCACACCCTGTGTGTTTATGGTGTTGATACCGACCAAATAACACTTGGTCAAGCATTTTTCGATTCAGTTGATTATCAAACTATCAAAACTTTTTCAAACAAAATTGAAAGTGCTATTAACAAGCAGTCTTTTGTAGAAAAGAAAGAAAAGAGAATGCAAGTTAATAACTTCAGTGAGGTGGTTGCCTTTTTAATTGAAGATGCCAAAAAAGGACAAAGCTTCCAGCGCTACAAAGGTTTGGGAGAAATGAACCCTGAGCAACTTTGGGAAACTACCATGGATGCAGAGCAAAGAACCCTACTCAAAGTTAAAATTGAAGATGCGATTGTAGCCGATGAAGTTTTCTCCACCTTAATGGGTGATGAGGTTGAACCTCGTAGAAAATTTATCGAAGACAACGCCCTATCAGTTGACAACTTAGATTTTTAAATACAAATAAATAAACCAATAAGGAGATAATATGTCTAAAAAACATCCTGTCGTAGTAGTAACCGGATCGTCTGGTGCTGGAACAACATTCGTAAAACGTGCATTTGAGCACATCTTTTCACGTGAAAAAATTAACCCATTGATTGTTGAAGGTGATAGTTTTCATATGTATGATCGTGCAGCAATGAAAGCTAATGTAAAGAAACAAGAGGCATTAGGTAATAATTTCTTTTCACATTTTGGCCCAGATGCTAATTTATTTGACAAAATTGAAGAAACATTTAAAGATTATGGCAAAACTGGACAGTGTGATCGTCGTTATTACTTGCATTCTGATGAAGAAGCTAGTGAGCATAATGCACGCTTAAACACAGACTTAAACCCAGGTGAGTTTACGCCGTGGGAAAAAGTTGGTGCCGGTACAGATGTGTTGTTCTATGAAGGTCTTCATGGTGCAGTTGTTGCTGATGGTGTTGATATGGCACAATATGCTGACTTAAAAATTGGCGTAGTTCCAAGTGTTAACCTTGAATGGATTCAGAAGATTCATCGTGATAATGCAGAAAGAGGCTATTCAGCAGAAGAAACAGTTGATACTATTTTGCGTAGAATGCCAGACTATATTAACTTCATTACTCCGCAGTTTTCGAAAACAGATATTAACTTTCAGCGTGTTGCTACTGTTGACACTTCCAATCCTTTTATCGCCCGTGATATCCCAACACCTGATGAAAGTTTTGTAGTGATTCGTTTTAAAAACCTAGAAAAAACCCCAGTTGATTTTACTTATTTATGCAGTATGATTAACGGCTCGTTTATGTCTAGACGTAATACTATCGTTGTTCCAGGTGGAAAAATGAGCCTAGCAATGGATATTATTTTGTATCCAATTATGAAGAAGATGATCGAAGATAAGTAAATCAATTTTCTTTAATCTTAGAAACCCTAATTATTGAATAGTAATTAGGGTTTTTTAATTTAAAGCCATTCAATAATATTATGAACAAAATACAAGCGCCAACTGCTCCAACATTTTTTCAATTTTTTTTATATTGGTTGAAACTAGGCTTTATAAGTTTTGGTGGGCCAGCTGGCCAAATATCAATGATGCACCATGATTTGGTTGAAGAGCATCGCTGGATTTCAGAGCATCGTTTTTTACACGCACTTAATTACACCATGGTGTTACCAGGCCCAGAAGCTCAACAATTAGCAACCTATATTGGTTGGCTAATGTTTGGTATCCGAGGAGGTATTGTTGCTGGTGTGCTGTTTGTATTACCGTCCTTGTTTATTCTAAGTGCATTAACATGGGCGTACTTAAGTTATGGATCGCTAGATGAAGTAGCAGGTATTTTGTATGGTATTAAACCTGCAGTTACTGCTGTTGTACTTTTTGCTGCTTACCGCATTGGATCAAAAGCGTTGTCTAATCCAATACTTAAGGTTTTAGCAGTATTAGCATTTATTGCTATTTTTCAGTTCAAAATTGCCTTTCCCTATATCGTTTTAATGGCTGCCTTGATTGGATTTATAGGTGCTAAAGTATCACCATCAATGTTTATGATGGGCGCACACCATGCCCGTAGTAAAAGTAATTATGGCGCTGCATTAATTGATGATGACACCCCCACACCTGATCATGCAAAATTTAGTTGGCCGCGTTTATTTATTTTTGCAGTTATTGGTATCGCTATCGGAATTATTGCAATGAGCTTGTTAGATAATAAAGTTTTGCAAGACATGGGTGAATTTTTTACCAAAGCAGCCCTGCTAACCTTTGGCGGGGCTTATGCAGTTCTGCCTTATATTTATCAAGGCGGTGTTGATCAGTATCAATGGTTAACTGCTACTCAAATGATGGATGGTTTAGCCTTAGGCGAAACTACGCCTGGTCCGTTAATCATGGTTGTCGCCTTTGTTGGTTTTGTTGGTGCAGCTGTTAATGAGGTGTTTGGTCCAGAATCTATGCTTTTATCTGGTTTTATCGGTGCATCAGTTGCCACTTTCTTTACTTTTTTACCCTCATTTTTGTTTATCTTTTTGGGAGGTCCGGGTGTTGAGGCAACCCGCGGTGATTTGAAATTCAGTGCGCCACTATCTGCAGTGACTGCTGCAGTCGTTGGTGTCATTGTTAATTTAGCAGTATTTTTTGCATTGGCAACCTTGTACCAAAATCATCAAGTTGACTGGATATCCTTGATGATAACACTCGCCGCATTTACTGCGCTATTTCGATTCAAAATTGGCATTATGACTGTAATAATGACAAGTGCAGCTATTGGCCTAGGTCTGACACTAATTTAGCGCTAAACGCTATTTAATGACGATATTAACCAGTTTATTCGGCACAACAATTACTTTAACGATTGTCTTGCCACTGGTAAATTTGACAACATTTTCATCTGCTAACGCTTGAACTTCTACTTGCGCTTTGTCTGTATCTGAACTTAGCATTAGTTTTGCACGTAATTTACCATTAACTTGAACAATTATTTGAACCTCATCTTGCTCTAAAGCCTTGTTATCAACTTCTGGCCAAGACTCATTGATAATAGCAGTTTGATGGCCAAGTTGTTGCCATAGATGGTGGCATAAATGAGGCGTGATTGGACTTAGTGCGCGCAAGATAATGTCTAACGATTCCAGGCGTAATGCCATTGATTGCCCATCAGTTTGTTTAAATTTACTAAGCGTATTGGTTAGCTCCATCATTGCTGCAATAGCAGTATTAAAAGAGTTTCTACGTTTAATATCATCAGTTATTTTTGCTAGGGTTTGATGTGTTTTTTGACGAATTTGTTTTTGCTCTTTATTGAGAGCGTTTATATCTAGACTCTCGGTAGCGTGAGATTTGCTATCACTTAAATAGGTTTCTGCTAGTCGATAAACTTTATTGACAAATCTATATGAACCTTCTAATCCAGAATCACTCCATTCCAGATCTTGCGTCGGTGGTGCGGCAAATAAAATAAATAAACGCACGGTATCTGCGCCATATTTTTCAATCATTTGGGCTGGGTCAACTGTATTGCCTTTGGATTTACTCATTTTGGCACCATCTTTAAGTACCATCCCTTGAGTTAATAAATTTTTAAAAGGCTCATCATGTTTAATTAGACCTTCATCGCGTAGCAGTTTGCTGAAAAATCTTGCATATAAAAGATGTAAGATTGCATGCTCAATGCCACCAATGTATTGATCTACTTCAAGCCAATAATCAGCGCGCTCATCTAGCATCGCCTCATCATTATCTGCACACGCATATCTTGCGAAATACCACGATGACTCAAAAAATGTATCAAATGTATCTGTCTCTCGCTCAGCCTTACCGCCACAAGTTGGACAAGTTGTTTCGTAAAATTCAGGCATTTTTTTGATTGGAGAGCCGACCCCATCAAAAGCAACCTTTTCAGGCAAGATGATAGGTAAATTTTTCTCAGGCACAGCAACTGAGCCACACTTGGTGCAATTGATAATCGGAATAGGGCAACCCCAATAGCGCTGACGAGATACACCCCAATCGCGTAATCGGTAGTTATTTTGTTTTTCACCTAAGTTTTCTAATTCAAGCTTATTAGCGATTGCTTCAAAAGCTTGTTCGAAATTAAGGCCGTTAAACTCACCGGAATTACATAAAACACCTTTATCGGTAAAAGCACTTTCAGAAGTGTCATGCTCACCCTCTTTGGGTTTGACAACCTCAAGCATTGGGATGGCGTATTTGTGTGCAAATTCAAAGTCTCGTTGGTCATGAGCTGGCACACTCATGACGGCACCGGTTCCATATCCCATTAAAACAAAGTTGGCAATCCAGATTGGCACCTCTTCCCCAGTTATAGGGTGAGTACAGGTAAGTCCGGAGTTTGCACCTTTCTTCTCCATAGTTTCCATGGCTGCTTCAGAAGTTTCCATGATGCGACATTCTTCAATAAATTTTTGAACTTCTGAATTGCTTTTGCCTGCTTGCAATGCCAAAGGATGCTCACTGGCAATAGCTAAATAAGTGACCCCCATCAAGGTGTCAGGACGAGTTGTGTAGATTTTTAGCGAGTCAGAGCCTTGTCTGTTAAAGCTAATTTCTAAGCCAGTTGATTTTCCAATCCAATTCCTTTGCATGGTTTTAACTGCTTCGGGCCAACCATCAAGCTTATCTAATGAGTCGAGCAGTTCATCAGCATAGTCGGTGATACGCATAAACCATTGAGAGATTTCTTTTTTCTCGATAAGAGCATCCGAACGCCAGCCACGACCATTGATCACTTGCTCATTAGCCAACACTGTTTGATCAACTGGATCCCAGTTAACAACAGCATTTTTTTTGTATACTAAGCCTTTTTCAAACAGCTTAACAAACAGCCATTGTTCCCATTTGTAATATTTTGGATGACAAGTGGCTATCTCACGTGACCAATCATAGCCGAAGCCTAATTGGGTTAGCTGGTCTCGCATGTAGTCAATGTTCTCATAAGTCCATTTAGCTGGCGCTACTTTGTTTTTTAATGCAGCATTTTCAGCAGGCAATCCAAACGCATCCCAGCCAATCGGCTGCATGACATTTTTACCCTGCATTTTTTGAAATCGAGAGATAACATCGCCAATTGAATAATTACGTACATGACCCATATGTAGGCGCCCTGACGGATAAGGAAACATACTTAAACAGTAATATTTTTCTTTTGAAGTGTCCTCAACAACCTCAAACGACTTGTGTTCTTTCCAATATTGCTGGGCTTGAGATTCGATCTCTAAGGGGGTGTATTCTGGGTTCATGATGTATTTTATTTACTGTCGATATCGCACTGAGAAACAGCAGAGTTAAGTTCAAGCGTACCGATTAATTCATCAATACTGTTAAGTTGGTGATCGATTAAATATTGACTAATACCGTCGTTAATCTTGGGACACACCAATGGATCATAAAATAAGGCGGTACCGATGCCAACTGTAGAGGCACCTGCGATGATAAATTCAATAGCATCGTTAGCAGTCATAATTCCGCCTTGACCGATAATAGGAACATTGTATTGCTTACTAACCTGATACACCTGATGAACCTTTAAAAGAGCCACAGGCTTAATGGCTGGCCCAGATAAGCCACCTTGATTGTTACCAATAACAGGGCGTCTCGTTTTTGTATCAATTGACATGCCCATCAGCGTATTAATAACAGCTAAACCATCGGTTCCTGCATCAATACATCGTTGAGCATTCAGGGCGATATTAGTTTGATTGGGTGATAGTTTCGTGATTAAAGGCTTGGTGGTATTTTTTCGACAAATTTCAACCACTCGATAAGACATATCTGGATCGTTACCAAATGCGACTCCACCCTCTTTTACGTTAGGACAAGAAATATTGATTTCAATAGCATCAATGTCAGAATCATCAAAACGTTTGGCGATTTCCCCATACTCCTCAATAGAAGAGCCTGAAATATTAATGATAAAACGCGTTTCTTTTTTATCTAGTTTTGGCATGATTTCGTTAATCACGATATCAGTGCCTGGATTTTGCAGCCCAATGGCGTTTATCATGCCCTCTGGCGTTTCGGTGACACGACTAGGAATGTTGCCAAGTCTAGGTTCTAAAGTTGTACCCTTAAGACAAATAGCGCCTACATCTGTATTGGAAAACCCTTCAATTCGCGTGTACTCTTCACCAAAGCCAACGCAACCAGATAGCAGAACGATTGGAGAGTCTAGCTCTAGACCGCAGAACTGAGTTTTTGAGTTATTATGCATACGCGGTATTATACATTTTTGCTGTTAAAATTAGTGATTATGAAAGGCTTGTTTATTAGTGGGAGTGGAACAGATGTCGGTAAAACTTTTATCGCTCAACATCTTGTCAATCTGTTAACCCAATCAAAAATAGTTTCTGTGAGAAAGCCAGTTGAGAGCGATTGCCAGGTTGTTAATGGCAACCTAGTAACTAAGGATGCGCTTAAGTTGCTAAAGGCAAGTAATATTGATGATGATATTGACATAGTATGCCCATATAAGTTTCGACACTGTAGTAACGCTGAAAGTGCAAGTAAGGCGAGTAATGTTGAATTATCACTTGATCAACTAATTGATGCATGTGTAAGCGACTCATTTATTGTAGTCGAAGGCGCGGGTGGATTGTTATCCCCTATGGCAAAAGATACCCTAAATATAGATTTAGCTAAGTCACTGGCTTTGCCGCTGATTATCGTGGTTAAGGATGAGTTGGGTGCAATCAACCAGGCACTATTAACAATCAAGGTGGCGAGACAATATCAGCTTGATATTGCCTGTGTTGTGTTAAACCAGTTTGAGCCCAGCACGCTTGATAACGCGAGCGCCATTAGTCATTATGGGGATTGCAAAGTAGTGATCTACAATAGTACGCTAATAGCTGAGTTTGACCAACAACTGAGCAAAATACTAAGCTTAAACTAGTATTAGTCGAGTAGAGTCAGGCCGGGTTTTTCTTCGACCTCTAGGGGCTGATCCTTGATTTCAAACAGCATACCCTCACCATTTTCACCAGCATAAATACTGAGTACCGAGTCAATTGGTATAAAGACGTCAACTGATTGGCCGGAAAATCGAGCTTTAAAATTGATATGGTCATCACTTAATATAAGCGATTCAGTTGCAGAGCCAGCAATATTAAGCACAATCCTATCTTGCTGGATGAATTGCTTGGGTACTACGACTGAAGGATGGCTACAATCAACTAGAATATGAGGCGTTAATCCAGAGTCTTCCATCCATTGATGGTAGGCTCTAATTAAGTAAGGCGTAACTGAAGCCACGGTTGGGCAGCTCTAGTTGTATTCTTTTTCGCAGTCCGTCATACACTCTTTGAAAGAGTCTCTAGCGAAGAGTCTCTTAGCATAGTCGTTGACAGCTTTTCCAGGTGCACCTAGATCGATATCTAGTTTCTTTAAGCGCCATAAAAGCGCCGCTAAACAAGCGTCAACAATTGTCATTTCATCACTCTTAAAGAAAGGCTTGTAAGCAAACAACGGCACTAATTCAATTAGGTTACTCTTTAAGATCTTTCGAGCTTCATCAGCTTCCTTTTTACTTCCAGTTTCAATGGTGTTGGCTAATTCAAACCAACAGCCTTCAGAGCGAGTAAATCTAAAAATCATTAGTCTTTTTTCAGATTTTTCAATTGGATCTACGGGCAACAATGGTGGAAATGGAAATCTTTCATCTAGGTATTCCATGATGACAGATAGATCGTACAGAACAATGCCACGGTCAAATAAAGTAGGAAGAGATTGACAAGGGTTTAGCTCTAGAATTTCTTCAGGCATCTCGTCAACTTTAAGGTTGAACACATCTCTTTCAATGTTCTTCTCAGCCATGATAAAGCGCACTACATGGGATTCAATCTCATGTGGTGAAGAGTACAACGTCGTTGAAGATGGATTAGGTTTTGTTAACATGGGTTTCTACCTCTTTAAAATCAAAAAAACAGCGCCCCTATTTTAAAGGACACTGCTGTGTATTGTAAGTGCTACTTATTTAGTTAGTCTTTTGCACGCCATTTGCCATACTTAACATCTTTCCAGTACTCTTTTTTCAGTAAGTAGGTAAGAATGAATAGGATGAATAAAAATCCTAGAACTTTAACGCCAATCTCATATCTAATTAGCTTTACAGGCTCTGATACGTAGTCTAAGAAGTTGGTAATATCTCTTACTTCTCGATTGAATTCCAGCTCTGATTTGTCTTGTTTAGATTGCCACAAAGCATCCGGCATAGAGGCATTTTCTAGTACATGGTTATTCACACCATAAGGGCGTGTATCGTCCGCATAAAAACTTCTAAGATAAGTATAGATCCAGTCTGTGCCTCTAGCTCGAGCAGTAAGCGATAAGTCAGGCGGGGTTGTACCAAACCATTTGTTTGCCCCATCAACGGGCATCGATGAAAATATTTTGCTACCTGTTTTTTCAGCATTAAACATTAGATTTTTAGCCATATCAGCCTCATCAATATTTAAGTCCTTGGCGATACGGTTATAACGCATCAGCTCAATAGAGTGACAGCCTGAACAATTATTCATGAATGACTTGGCACCTCGTTGTAATGAGGCTTCATCAGTAATATCTGTATTAGCATGGTCCAAATGAACGCCCGCGCCAGAGGCGTGAGCATTGAAAGAGATTATGAATACTGAAACTAGAGACAGTGTTTTTAGTAATGTTTTCATATTAATG